>CADBNB010000161.1 GCA_902795895.1 uncultured Lachnospiraceae bacterium
AACACAGTGGTGAAAGCTATTTTGCCACTGTGTTATTTTATTATGTAATAGGAAATTGCGATGCAATTTCCTATTACATAATAAACGTTCCGCGAAGATGCGCAGACCGCGGAGATGGAGTTAATTGCTGCGCAATACCGCGGTCGCGCTAGAGTTTTGCAAGCAAAACTCTTTGTTCTAGAAATATTCCATGAGTACATCTTTTCATAGGAGTCTGTATATAGTACCGATGAATTTAGATGTATATTAGAGTGTTCTTAGTATTTTTCTGGTTCAGGATAATCTACACCGAATGTTTCAACTGTCATAGTTTTAATTACCTGATCTGTTACAGGACGATCTGAATAATCAGTTTGAGTTTCAGCGATAGTATTTACTTCTTCCATTCCTTCAATCACTTTACCGAATGCAGCGTATTCACCATCTAAGTGAGGTGAAGTTTTATGCATAATAAAGAATTGTGATCCTGCAGAGTTTGGCATCATGGAACGAGCCATTGAAAGAACACCAGGAGTATGCTTTAAATTGTTTACAAAGCCATTGTTTTTAAATTCTCCCTTGATTGAGTAACCTGGACCTCCCATTCCTGTTCCATCCGGGCAACCACCTTGGATCATGAAACCAGGAATAACGCGATGGAAAATAAGTCCATCATAATATCCTTTAGATACTAAAGAGATAAAGTTATTAACTGTATTTGGTGCTATTTCTGGGTATAATTCTGCTTTTATAATACCGCCTGAAGCAAGTTCGATAGTAACAACTGGATTTTGTGCCATTTTGTATACTTCCTTTCCAATAAATATGTTGTATAGTTCAGATTATTTTTAATTTACATATTGTAAAAAAACTAAACTGTAGTAACAAATATTATACTAATATAATATTCAAAAGTCAAAAATCCATTATAAGTGTTTGGTAATATGTAAATCTTTTATGATTATTTGTGATATTATATCGTGTTTGGGATGGTTGAAAAATTGTTTGGATGGATTTAAAATGTATTGAGTTGATTATTTGGAATATTTATTTTAGTTGGAGAAGAACAAGACTTGAATGTTTTACAGTTTTCTGCAAGTTCATATGATGATGTCAGTATATTTGGTAATAAGTTTCGAGAGAATATTAGTATAGATTGGAGGATAGAATCGTTTGATTCGTAGATATGGTAGAGTATGATAAAATATTGTCGTTAGAGTTTTATAATTATAAGGGGATTTTTTCAGGAAGTCTTGATGGGATGAGATATCGCATAGAAAAAAAGAAGGATGAAGTTGAAGGAGAAGAACCAAAAGTATATTTCCTGGTACATGCATGGAAAGAACCATATAATTTTGATGTAACACCTAAGGAGGAAATGGATAAAAAGGAATTTGAATTTACCAATGAGGGAAAACAGCAGTTGGTTGATTGGTTAAATCAACTATATACTGATAAATTCAAAGAATAGATTTTACATTTTGATAAGTAATTGTACTATGTTAAAGCTATAGTTTATTCTATATTTTGTCCCATGGCAAAAGTTATGGGGGATTATGCAAAAACAGAATAAAGAGTTTTGCTTGGAAAACTCTAGCGCGACCGCGGTATTGCGCAGCAATTAACTCCATCCCCGTGGTCTGCGCATCCTCACGGAGCGTTTTTATGTAATAGGAAATTGCATCGCAATTTCCTATTACATAAAAAAAAGACTTTCCAAAGGAAAGTCTCATGCGGATGGAGGGACTTGAACCCTCACGAGGTCACCCCCGTCAGATTTTGAGTCTGATGCGTCTGCCATTCCGCCACATCCGCTCGCTGTCTGTCTCAGACAAGTAGTATGATACCATGATAAGAAATCAATGTCAACAAAAAAATTAAAAAAAATCATTTTTTTTTACACAGTTCAGCCGAGCAGAAATAAAAATACATCGAATGAGTGTGTGCTTGCAGACAAAGAATGAGATGAATTTTTATTTCTATTGGGCAGTCTGCCAAAATGAATATAGTATAGAAAAAAAGTTGATAATACGATATAATAAGCAAAGAAGGGGATTTTTGTTTACATTTAGGGAAGAAGGGTAATAATGGAATGTAGAGAAGCGCAAAGTTTGATTGTTCCGTTTATAAAAAATGAACTTCCGATGGAGCAGGTTGAACAATTTTTAAAGCATATTGCGAATTGCAAGGATTGTAAAGAAGAACTTGAAATATATTATATTTTGATGTTTGGTTTACAACAGTTAGATGAGGAAAATGCCACAGATTTAAATCTTCATGGTCAATTTGAGGCAAGGCTTGCGAAATCTTATAGCGATATTAGAAAGAGAAAAAACAGAAAAAAACAGATGTATGTTTTCGTTGGGATGTTGATTGTGTTTTTGACTGTTTTGGCGATAAATGCTAGAGAACGCAATATGCAGAAAAGGGCGGCAGAACGTGATGCTGAAAAATTGTTTGAAGATTATAAGCTTTATAGACCATTTGAAAATTTGGAACAGGGGGATACTGATAAAAATAAGGTGTTGCAAGAAACAACGCACTTTTATCCTTTGAAAGAATAGGATATATTCTATGAATTTTGGTAAAAAACTCAGAGAGAGTATTGAAGGAAGATAAGATTAGTAAAGAGATTGGAGAAAGAAATGAGTAAATGGATGATTATGGATTGCTGTAGTTTGTTAGAGCAATCCTTTTATTTGGTTCCTTGTTTTGAAAATGAAAAAAATGTATTTGAAGGCGTGGTAAATGTAATTAAAAAGGCTTTGGATGAGGTAAATCCACAATTTGCCGTGGCAGTATTTGCTGATACCGAAAATGAAGTGCGAAGATACCCTTCATTTGTGAAAAAGTATTGGAAGCAATTGATGGAATTGCTTAAAAATAACGGAATGTATTGTGTAAATGCAGATGCATCTATTGTACGGATTGCTTCAAATTTGTGTAAAGAACAGACAAACACAGATATTTTGACTGTGGATATGGAAGTCTTGGCATTAGTAGAAGAAACAGTATCAGTTATCATTCCTAATGTAAATGCAGAAGAGAATAATTTTACAAAAGTAACATTAGATGAATTTAAGGATACTTACGGTGTTATGCCGGACAAAATGATAGATTTGCTTGCAATTGCCGGCAATCCTAACATTGGATGGGTAGGAGCAAATGGTGTCGGGAAATTACAGGCAACAAAACAATTGAATGAAAATGATTTCGACGCATATGTAGAACAGTTAAAATCATTGCAGATGATTGATGAAACGCTTGAAAAGCAAATGGCACAGTATAGAAGTGCGTTTGATAAAGAAAATGCTTTGACTATTGTAATCGATTCAGAAGCTGCGGATTGTTCCAAAATTCATTGGGAGGAGTCAAAGAAAGAACTGGTGAAAACTGCCAATACAAAATCGGTATCGAAACCTCAACAGGAAAAGGAAGAAAAGAAAAAGCCGACGGTAGATGTGGAAGCCATTAAATCTAAATTTGTAAAGATTTCGAGCTGGAAACAGGTTGAGGAAGTTTTTAAAAATATTGTTGCAGACAAAGAATGTATGCCTGCAATTCAATTATTGGTAGAAGATAAGTTTTACAAAGATTATTTTGAGTTAGACGATGAAGTGGAAATGGAACAGGAAGGGCAGATGTCATTATTTGCTTTGCCACAGACGAAGAAAATCAACTACGTGCTTGCTGTTTCCATTTGTGTAAATGAAATGTGTTATGTAATGGATACCAACGCAGAGTGGTTTGATATTAAGTCATTTACAGAACAATTATATGATTTGCATAAGACAGGAAAAATTGTGATTGTTCACGACCTGAAAAAATATATGTATGTGCTAAAACATTTAGTAATGGCAAATGGGGTGGACAATCATCTGGATGCAGATTGGTTTGAGAAAAATGTAAAAGATGTATCTTTGGCGAAGTATTTATTAGATCCGTTGCATGAAAGTTATGAGATTGATTATCTGGCTTTGGATGAACTTGGAATTAACATGGAGACGCAAAAAGAGTTTCTTGGAAAATTAACATGGGAACAGAAAAAAGAAGAAGCATTGGAAGCCTTTAATGAGATGCTTTGTCTGCAGGCGTATGTGGTTGCTCATGTGTGGAAACTTCTTGAAGCTGAGCTTGAAAATACAAAACAGAAAGAGCTTTATGACGAAATGGAACTACCGTTGGTAAGCGTTTTGTTTGAAATGGAACAGCGAGGTATTCTTGTAAACAAAGAACAATTAAAATCCTATGGAGATGGGCTTGTAGTTCGGATTGAAGAACTGGAAAAGAAGATATACGAGGAAGCTGGGGAAGAATTTAATATCAATTCGCCAAAACAGTTAGGCGTTGTTTTATTTGAGAAAATGGGACTTCCGGGGGGAAAGAAAACAAAGAGTGGATTTTCTACTTCGGCAGACGTTTTGGAAGGATTGAAGGCAGAGTATAAGATTGTGGCTGATGTGCTGGAATACAGACAGTATACTAAACTTAAATCAACTTATGCGGACGGACTGGCAAATTATATTTGCAGTCAGGATGGAAGAATTCATGGAAGATTTAATCAGACTATTACTGCTACCGGAAGATTAAGTAGTGCAGAACCAAATTTGCAAAATATTCCGATACGAATGGAAATTGGTCGACAAATCCGCGAGGTTTTTGTTCCGAAGGAAGGCTGTGTTTTCCTTGATGCGGATTACTCACAGATTGAGCTTCGACTGCTTGCTCATATGTCAGGGGATGAAAGCCTAATTAAAGCATACAATTCGGGTAAGGATATTCATCGTATTACGGCTTCAGAAGTGTTCCATACACCGTTTGAGGACGTGACAAAGGAACTCCGTGGAAAGGCAAAAGCTGTAAACTTTGGTATCGTTTACGGTATCAGTTCTTTTGGATTGGGACAGGATTTGAATATTTCAAGAAAAGAAGCGGAGGAGTATATCGAGCGATATTTTGAAACTTATCCGGGGATAAAGAAATATTTAGATACTTCGGTGGAGCAGGGAAAAACTAATGGTTATGCGGTTTCCATGTGCGGAAGAAGAAGACCTTTACCAGAACTTTCTTCATCAAATTATATGCAACGTCAGTTTGGAGAGAGAATTGCCATGAATATGCCAATACAGGGAACTGCGGCAGATTTGATGAAACTTGCCATGCTTCATGTGGAACGAAGAATGCGAAAAGAACAACTAAAATCCCAGTTATTATTGCAGATTCATGATGAGCTGCTTGTGGAAACCTATACAGACGAAATTTCAAAAGTTGAGACCATTTTGAAAGAAGAAATGGAAGGGGTTATGAAGCTTTTTGTATCTTTGGAAGTTGAAGTGGAACAGGGAAATAACTGGAATGAGGCACATTAAAGGAGAAGAAAGTGAAGATAATAGGATTAACAGGCAGTGTTGGCAGTGGAAAAAGCACTGTAGGGACATGGATTAGCGAAAACTATTCTGCAAAAATGGTAATGACAGACAAACTAGGGCATAAAGCAATGGAACCGGGACAGACAAGTTATGAAAAAATTGTAGAAACCTTTGGAAAGGATATTGTTTTAGAAGATGGCTCGATAGACCGGAAGAAACTTGGAAACATTGTGTTTGCCGATAGCGCAAAATTAGAAATGTTAGATGACATTATCCATCCATGGGTAAAACAGTATTTAAGAGAGGATATCAAAAAGGAACAGGAAAATGGAACCTATGATTTTTATATTATGGAGAGTGCCATACTGTTTCAGACAAATCTTGATGAATCCTGTGATGAAATTTGGTTTGTAGATGTGTCGGATGAGGTAAGAAGAAAACGGCTAAAAGAAAGCCGCGGATATACAGATGATAAGATTGATGACATATTAAAGAAACAGAGTGAGAATGTAACGTATAAACAAAAATGCAATCTGGTGCTGTTAAATGATAAAGACAAAGACTATGTTTTAGAACAATTTAAGGCATATTTATATAGTGCATAGGCTAAGAATGTGGTATAATTGTTTGTAGGAGCGCAGATTAGATGCCAAAGTAATAATATGTTCTCTGGAAATTTAGTATAAAAAGACTCTGGGGAAACATAATAAGATGGGGGAGGAAGTACTGTGGCAAAATTACAACAATGTCCGGAAGATTACATATTTGGGTTAGATATTGGTACAAGGAGTATCGTGGGAACGGTAGGTAGACGGGAAGATGAGAAACATTTTCGTGTGATACGACAGGTGATTAAAACCCATGATACCAGGGCAATGTTAGACGGACAGATACATGATATTGACAGGGTAGCAGAGACAATCAGTGCAGTTAAGGTGGAGTTAGAGCAGGAACTGGGATACAAACTGGAAAAAGTTTGTATTGCTGCGGCTGGTCGTGTACTTAAGACCGTAGTTGTTCGTGCAGATTTAGATTTAGGGGAAGAAAAGAAAATTAATGATGAATTGCTTCACAATCTGGAATTGACCGGAATGGAGCTGGCATATCAAAAGATGAAAGATGGACTGACCGCAGATATAAATATGCATTGTGTCGGTTATACAATCGTTCATTACTATTTGGATGATTATCTAATGTTGTCCATGGAAGGACACAAAGGAAGAAAGATATCTGCTGATTTTCTGGCTACATTTTTGCCGGATGAAGTTGTAGACAGCTTATATGTGGCTGTTGAAAAAGCAGACCTTGAGGTTGCAAACCTTACATTGGAGCCAATAGCAGCAAGTGAAGTGGCGATACCTAAAAATTTCCGCCTGCTAAATATTGCGTTGGTAGATGTAGGTGCCGGAACATCCGATATTTGTATCACGGATGAGGGAACCATTATCGGTTACGGCATGATTCCTACGGCAGGAGATGCTTTTACGGAAATTATTGCGCAGAAATGTCTTGTGGATTTTAATGCAGCAGAAAAGATTAAGATTGACAGTTTCTCAAAGAAAACAGTAAGCTACAAGGATATTATGGGAATTTCCCATAAAGTGCCTGCAAAGGAAATTCAAGAGATGGTATCTGATAAGATTTCAGAAAGCACAAAGATGATTGCTGATAAGATTATAGAGTTAAACAATGGAGAACCGGTAAGTGCCGTGTTTGTAGTTGGTGGAGGTGGAAAACTTCCAGAGTTTCCGCTAAAACTGGCAGAGCATTTAGGTGTTCAAAAAGAAAGAGTAGCAGTGAGAGGAAAAGAAGTGCTTGGTAATATTATTTTTGACCAGGACAATGTATCTCTTGACTCCACACTTGTTACACCGATTGGAATATGCCTTAGTTATTTAGAAAAAAACAATTCATTTATTATGGTGTCTGTGAACGGCAGACAGATAAAAATTTACGACAACAACAGACTGACAGTTATGGATGCAGCCATTCAGATTGGTTTCCCAAAAGACAATATTTTCCCAAGACGGGGAAAAGAGCTTATCTACTATGTGAACAATGAAACAAGAATGGTAAGAGGAGAAGCCGGAGAAGCTGCAAATATTTCCGTAAATGGTAAACATGAGAATTTCACCACAAAGATTGAGGCAAACGATGTGATTGAAATTATCCCTTCTACAGCGGGAGCAGATGCAACTGCTACGATTGGCGAGATTGCTGAATTCAAACGCAAGGGAAATATTGAAATCGAAGTAAATGGAAAGAAAATTGTCTGTCCTAAGATTGTATTGCTAAATGGAAATCTTGCTCTTGAAAGTATGGAAATTGCGGAAAATGACCATATTACAGTGCTTGAGTATTATACATTAGAACAGGTGCTTCGTATGATTGATATGCCACAACCGACATATTTTGCTCTCAATGACAAAGAGGCTGATGCAGAGGATCGAATTTACGACGGATGCCGACTTACTTTGGAGTGGGAAGAGAACGAAAATACGAAGACAATGGATGATGTTTTGAAAGAGGCAGAGGATGCATCTTCTGACAATCAGGAAGAACAAACAGACGAAACATCGAATTCCAAAGTACAAGAAGATATAACGGAAAAGGAAAAAACTAGTTCAGAGTCATCAACAGAGGAAAGTGAAACAAAATCTTTGAAAAGTAAAAAGAAAGAAGAAACAAGTGAGCAAAAGAAAAGTCAATCCGGCACAAGTATCCAGATTACGGTGAATGGTGATAGCGTTACACTTTCAAACAAGAAAAAATATGTAGTGGTTGATATTTTGGATGTGTATCCATTTGACACAACAAAAGCGAAAGAGGCAACCCTTGTTCTTTTAGTAAATGGAATGACAGCAGACTTTACTTCGGATGTGAAGCAGGGAGACTCTGTGGAACTTAAGTGGAAGGCGAAAGACTGATAATAATTCGTATTACAGTATTCTTTTTGTTTGCTATCATATTACGGAAGGTGTTAGAATGTAAAGCAAACTGTTGGATATGAATTACTGAAGCTGTATTTGTAAAAAGTACTGTTGGGGTTAGGATAGAGTGTATTAGACGTAAATTACGTTAAGAAAGAAGTAGAAAAGAGGAAATAAAGTGAAGCTTTGTAGTATTTCAAGCGGAAGCGATGGTAATTGCATATATGTAGGTGGTAAAGAGGCAAATATCTTAGTAGATGCCGGAATTAGTGGAAAGAAGATAGAAGCGGGACTGGCTGAAATTGATGTGGATCCTGCGAAGATTGACGCCATATTTGTAACCCATGAGCATGGTGACCACATTACAGGTGTGGGAGTTATGGCAAGAAGATATCACCTTCCTATATATTCTACGGTGGAGACGATTTACGCTATGTTGCACACGAAAAATATTGGGAAAATCCCAAGTGAGCTTCTAAATTATGTAGAACCGGATAAGGAAGTGGATATCAAAGGGGTGAAAGTTACACCTTTTGCAATTTCACACGACGCCGCAAATCCTATGGCATATACTTTCCGGGAAGATAATCATAAAATAGGAATTGCTACTGATTTGGGAACCTACAACGATTACGTGGTGAAACACTTGAAAGGCTCAGAAGCTTTGCTTGTGGAAGCAAACCATGATGTAAATATGCTTCAGGTTGGACCGTATCCATATGTACTAAAGCAAAGAATTTTAGGAAATAAAGGGCATTTGTCCAATTTATTATCAGCAAATCTGTTGTGCGATTTATTAGATGAAAATGTAAAACATGTGGTTTTGGGGCATCTTAGTAAGGAAAATAATTTCCCGGATCTTGCTTTTGAGACCGTAAAATGTGAACTGACACAGCGTGGATTTGATGTAAATCATGGATTTTTGACAGTTGCAAATCACTTAGAACGAACTTCTGTATTTGAAATATAAAAAAAAGTGTTGTATACTTTTGATATTCGTATTAAAATGTGATGGTATAACTTTTATTTTAGAATTACAATGTTTGAGAATTTAGGAGGATATATTATGAAAAAGACAATTATAACAGTAGTTGGTAAGGATAGCGTAGGTATCATTGCAAAGGTATGTACTTATTTATCAGAAAACAAGGTGAATATTCTTGATATTTCCCAAACAATTGTACAAGGGTATTTCAACATGATGATGATTGCTGACCTTGAGAATGCTGCAAAGGATTTTTCAGCAGTTTCTGATGATTTAGATAAGATTGGTGAAGAAATTGGATGTATCATTAAGATTCAGCGTGAAGATATTTTTGATAAGATGCATCGTTTATAATTTATAACTGTTACCTGTTTGATGCAAAGTAGAAAGGATTTTTAACATGATTAATATTAATGAGGTACTTGAAACCAATAAAATGATTGAAAAGCAGAACCTTGATGTAAGAACTATTACACTGGGTATCAATTTATTGGATTGTTCTGATACAGATGTTAATGTAGTTGCAGAAAATATTTATAACAAGATTACAACCGTTGCAAAAGATTTGGTTGCAACAGGTAAGGATCTTGAAAAGGAATTTGGTATTCCTATCGTTAATAAGAGAATTTCTATTACTCCAATTTCATTAGTAGGAGCTGCAGCATGTAAATGTCCAGAGGATTATGTTGTTCTTGCAAAGGCATTGGATCGTGCTGCAAAGACTGTTGGAGTTAACTTTATCGGTGGATATAGCGCATTGGTTGCTAAGGGAATGACAAAGAGTGATGAATATTTGATTCGTTCTATCCCTCAGGCAATGAAAGAAACAGAGCTTATCTGTAGTTCTGTAAATGTAGGTTCTACAAAGACCGGTATTAACATGGATGCTGTAAAACTTCTTGGAGAGATTATCCTTGAAACAGCAGATCTTACAAAAGAAAATGATTCCATTGGTTGTGCGAAGCTTGTTGTACTTTGCAATGCCCCTGATGATAACCCATTTATGGCAGGTGCATTCCATGGTGTAACTGAGGCAGACGCAATCATCAATGTTGGTGTTAGTGGTCCTGGTGTAGTTAAGTCGGCATTAGAGTCAGTAAAGGGTGCTGATTTTGGTACACTTTGCGAGACTGTAAAGAAGACTGCATTTAAGATTACCCGTGTAGGACAGTTAGTAGCAAATGAAGCTTCTAAGAGACTTGGTATTCCTTTCGGTATCATTGACCTTTCTTTGGCACCTACACCTGCAATCGGTGACAGTATTGCTGAAATCTTTGAAGTAATGGGACTTGAAAGAGCCGGAGCACCTGGTACGACAGCAGCACTTGCTATGTTAAATGACCAGGTTAAGAAAGGTGGAGTTATGGCTTCATCTTACGTTGGAGGATTAAGTGGTGCTTTCATTCCTGTCAGTGAAGATCAGGGAATGATCGATGCTGTAGTTGACGGCGCATTGACATTGGAAAAATTAGAGGCAATGACTTGCGTATGTTCTGTAGGACTTGATATGATCGCTATTCCTGGTGATACAAAAGCAACTACTATTTCAGGTATTATTGCAGATGAGATGGCAATCGGTATGGTAAACCAGAAGACAACAGCAGTACGTTTGATACCTGTAATCGGTAAGAAAGTAGGAGAGACTGTTGAGTTCGGTGGATTGTTGGGATATGCACCAATCATGCCAGTAAATCAGTTCTCAAGTGCAGACTTTATCAATCGTGGAGGAAGAATTCCTGCACCTATTCATAGCTTTAAGAATTAATACAGTTTCTGGTTTAGTTTTGCAAATGAAGCTGGTGAAACATTGTATATTTAGGCTGGCACATTTGGTGTCAGCCTTTTTTTCTTTATAGGAAATTTTGTTCTGTCAAACAAACTTTTCTTTTAAATGGAGGTATGGTTATGTTAGAGGGATTAGATTCAACAAAGGTATTTGAGTATTTTGAAGAGATAAGTAATATTCCAAGAGGTTCGGGAAATAATACTGCCATTAGTAATTATTTAGTGGATTTTGCAAAAGCACACAACCTTAAGTATCGTAAGGATCAGGCAGAAAACATAATCATATGGAAAGATGCTTCTAAAGGATGCGAAACAAAGGAAACTGTTATTTTGCAAGGTCATATGGATATGGTTTGTGAAAAAGAAGAAGATTCAAACCATGATTTTACGAAAGATTCGTTGGAGCTTTGTGTAGACGGAGATGTGATTTATGCAAAAGGGACAACCTTAGGCGGAGACGATGGAATTGCCATTGCATATGCATTGGCGATTTTAGATGATGATACATTAGTCCATCTACCTTTAGAAGTAGTGATTACAACAGATGAAGAGACGGGAATGTTTGGTGCAGAAGCATTGGATTGCTCAGATTTGAAAGGAAAATATTTCATTAACATCGATTCAGAAGAAGAAGGAACCATCCTTACAAGCTGTGCCGGTGGAGCAAGAGTAGATGCGAGATTTTCCATTGGAAAATTGAAAAAGGAAGGCTACGTCATGACGGCAAAATTGACCGGATTGCAAGGTGGTCATTCTGGAACAGAGATAAACAAAAACAGAGAAAATGCCGTATATATGCTTGGAAGACTTATGACAGCATTGAAGCATCGTAAGGTAGATTTTAGATTGATGAACATTCAGGGCGGACAGAAAGACAATGCAATTCCTAGAAGTGCTGAAATGGAATTGCTGATGTTTGACTTGGAAGAAGCTAAGAAAAATGTGATGGAGATTGTCCATGAATTAGAGCAGGAAATGGAATCTAGTGAAAAAGATGCTAATTTTTCAGTTACATTTTCGGAGAAACATAAAGTGGATATCATTGATGAAAATGTGACACGAAAAATAAATATATTTATGGAATTGATGCCAAATGGTATCCAGCGAATGAGTGCAGCGATACCGGGGTTGGTTGAAAGCTCATTGAATCTTGGTATCTGTAAATCGGACGAACATGAAGTGCGATTTTCATATTCACTTCGCAGTTCCAAGAAATCTTACAAAGAGTATATGAAAAACAAATTGAAGGATTTAATCAAGGAAGTGGGAGGCGTATTTGAAACCTACGGTGATTATCCTGCGTGGGAGTACCGTGCAGATTCTAAACTTCGTGATGTAATGGTACAAGTTTATAAAGACCAGTATGGTAATGAACCTAAGATTGAGGCGATTCATGCGGGACTTGAGTGTGGTATTGTTTCAGGAAAAATGCCGGAGCTTGACATGGTATCCATCGGACCGGATACATTTGACATTCACACTACGAAGGAAAGATTGTCGATTTCATCTACAAAGAGAGTGTATCGTTTTCTGCTAACTGTTTTAGAAAGATTGTGCGATTAGCACATCAATTGTAACAGTAATTTGCTGAAAAAGGTACACATACCCTGTCAGATATGGTATAATGTGTTGGTGGAGTTATCTGAAGTCGGAGGGTTTCGGTAGACGCAGATAAGGAGGTTAATATGGAATTACAGTTATGGAGACAGATTTTACAACCATATGCCTTGGCAGTAGATGAACTGATTGTGAAGATGAATCACATGAAGAATGAATTTGAATACGCTGGGGAGTATTCGCCTATTGAGTCGGTACACGGACGAGTGAAAAAAATTTCCAGTATTTTGGAAAAAGCACAGAGAAAACAGATAGAGTTGGACGATGTGGAAAATCAGCTGGATGATATTGCAGGAGTTCGTATTATTTGCCGATTTGTTGAGGATATTGATAAGGTTGTAGAGTTGATCAGACAGCGTTCTGATATGACGATTGTTCAGGAAAAAGATTACATCAGAGGACCAAAGAAAAGTGGATACAGAAGTTATCATTTAATCGTAAAGTACACCGTGCAATCCTTGGAGGGACCAAAGGAGTTAAATGTGGAGATACAGGTTCGTACATTGGCTATGAACTTTTGGGCAACGGTGGAACATTCTTTGCAATATAAGTATAAGGGAAATATGCCGGCACATGTAAAAGATAAGTTGTTATCATCGGCAGAAGCTATTGTTACATTGGATGATGAAATGTCCGTTGTGCGTAAGGAGATTTTAGATGCGCAGAATTATTATCAGCATAAGACCATGGTAGTTTCTAACATATTGTCTAATATTGAAAATTTATACAAAGTTGCAAATAAAAAAGAAGTACTAAAGATACAGGATGAATTTATTGCAGTTTACAAAGAAGATAATATCAAAAAGATAGAACATTTCGGAAAAGAATTGGATATTGTTGCGGAGAGTTACCGCGCGCAAAGAATTGTATAAGGATTTTATGAGGAGAGGATGTCGTTAAGGCAACCTCTTTCTTCTGTTCATATGGACTTGTATGGTTTGGTCTGTTATAATGAAAAAGGTTTTTTAATGAACGAATAGAGTAAAAGGACGATGGAAGCATGAATAAAATAAAATTGCCAAAGGATTATACAGAGCGTATGAAACGCCTGCTGGGTCAAGAAGAATATGAAACTTATATCAATAGTTTTAACGATAAAAATGTACGTGGATTAAGAGTAAATACTTTAAAAATATCTCCGGAGGAATTTGAAAAGATTTCACCGTTTGCGTTGAAAAAGATTCCATGGACAGACAATGGATATTATTATCAGGATGATGTGCAGCCTGCAAAACATCCTTATTATTTTGCAGGATTGTATTATATTCAGGAACCATCTGCCATGACACCGGCACAGCTTTTGCCTGTGGAACCGGGAGATTGTGTCCTTGACGTGTGTGCGGCACCGGGAGGAAAGAGCACGGAGCTTGCGGCAAAACTGAAAGGAAAAGGAGTCCTTGTATCAAATGATATCAGTAATTCCAGAGCGAAGGCATTGCTTAAAAATATTGAACTTATGGGCGTGAAAAATGCTTATGTTGTCAGTGAAGTGCCGGAAAAATTAGTGAGTCGTTTTGAGGGATATTTTGATAAAATTCTCATTGATGCACCATGTTCCGGAGAGGGAATGTTCCGAAAGGAACCGTCTATGGTGAAAAGCTGGGAAGAACACGGCGTTGATTTCTTTGCGAAAATTCAAAAAGGTATTTTAGACAGCGTTGTGAAGATGTTAAAGCCGGGTGGTAAGATTTTATATAGTACCTGTACATTTTCGCCGGAAGAAGATGAGGCAAGCATGAAGTATTTGCTGGAAAATTATCCTCAGTTTCATATTATCCGTCCAGAAAAGGTGTGGCATGAGTTTGCACCGGGAAGACCGGAATGGGTAGACGGACCGGAAGAACTGAAAAACTGTATCCGTTTGTGGCCACATAAACTTCAGGGAGAAGGGCATTTTATCACATTGCTTCAAAAGGATGGCGAGGATTGTCAAAAGCTTAACTTTAGCGGAAAGAAGCCGTTAAAAATTCCGGAAGATGCGGTGGAGTTTTTCAGTCACATTCATATGGATCTCCCATTGGAAAATTGTGTGCAGGTGAAAGATAAACTTATGTATTATCCGGATGGTACCCTTGATATGAAAGGATATCGTGTCCTCCGAAGCGGATTGTATCTTGGTGATTTGAAGAAAAATCGTTTTGAACCAAGCCAGTCACTTGCTATGGCACTTAAGATGGAGGAATATGACTTTGTAGTGAATTTCAAAGCAGGAGATGTTCGGGTAATTAAGTATTTAAAAGGGGAAACTATCGAATGTGAAGATAAAAAAGCCAGTGGTATTCAGTTAATCTGCGTAGATGGCTTTCCATTAGGATGGGCAAAGGCAAACAAGGGAATGTTAAAAAATAAGTATCATTCAGGATGGAGGATGTTCTAGAAAATGAGACTTGATAAATATCTGGCAAATATGGGAACCGGCACGAGAACAGAAGTAAAAAACATGATACGAAAAGGAAATGTTTCTGTGAATGGTGAAGTTGTAAAGTCTCCTGAGATGAAAGTGGATGAAAATGCAGATGAGGTCTGTGTAAATGGAGAAGTAGTTGGATTTGTTTCTAACCAGTACATAATGCTTCATAAACCTGCCGGCGTGGTATCTGCCACGGAGGATACAAAAGATCCGACGGTCATAGACCTGATTGACTCTCCGATACGAAAACAGTTGTTTCCGGTAGGGCGTCTTGATAAGGACACGGAAGGGCTTCTTTTGATTACTAATGATGGAGAGTTGTCCCATCAGTTGTTGTCGCCAAAGAAACATGTAAGTAAAGTGTATTATGCCAGAATTGAAGGAAATGTCTCAAAGGAAGATGTGAAGGCATTTTCTGAAGGGTTAGACTTAGGTGATTTTACATCCATGCCTGCAAATCTTACGGTGCTTCGCGCAGGGGAAGAATCGGAGATTGAAGTGGAGATTTTTGAAGGAAAATTTCATCAGGTGAAGCGGATGTTTGAGGCAGTTGGTAAAAAAGTAGTTTACTTAAAGCGATTGTCTATGGGAAGTCTTTCTTTAGATGAAACATTGGCGCCGGGAGAGTACCGGTTGCTTACGGAACAGGAAATCGAACAATTAAGAAGAGGATAACAATATGTGGAAAACAAAAGAGGCTGTAATCTTTGATCTGGACGGTACCATTGTAGATTCTATGTGGGTATGGCCACAGGTGGATATTGAATTTCTTGGACAGCACGGATATGAGCTTCCGGATGATTTGCAAAGAGAATTGGATGGCAAGAGTTTTTATGAGTGTGCCGTGTATATTCGAAACCGTTTTCATTTGCAGGAGACGGAAGAAGAATTGATGGATATCTGGAATGAAATGGCACTGGAGATGTATTCGACACAGGTGAAAGTAAAGCCGGGAGTTGAGGCGTTTTTAAAGAAAATCAAGGCAGCAGGCATAAAGACCGGAATTGCCAGCAGTAATTCCCATGTGTTGGTGGAAGCGGCACTTAATGGTAACGGTATTTTGAAGTATTTTGATTCCATCCATACGGCAAATGAAGTGGGAAAAGGAAAGCCGGCGCCGGATATTTATCTTTTGGTGGCAGAAGATCTAGGGGTAAAACCGGAAAACTGCCTGGTGTTTGAAGATATTGTTGTAGGCATTCAGGCTGGAAAAAATGCGGGCATGGAGACTTGTGCCGTATATGATGAGGCTTCCAAAGAAGATGACGAGGAAAAAAAGAAAACGGCAGATTATTATATCAAAGATTATAAAGAACTATAAGAAACGGATGTTTAGAGAGTGATGGTGAGGAAATGAACGACTTTTTGCCAATTTCAAAAGAAGATATGAAAAAGCGTGGTTGGGAACAGTGCGACTTTGTGTATGTGATAGGAGACGCATATGTGGACCATCATTCTTTTGGACCTGCGATAATTTCAAGGGTACTGGAAAGTCACGGGTATAAAGTGGGTATCATTTCGCAACCTGACTGGACGGACGAGAAATCTGTGCAAATATTAGGACGTCCCAGACTTGGATTTATCGTTTGTGCTGGAAATATGGATACTATGGTAAATCATTACACTGTAAACAAGAAACATCGTAAATTTGATAATTACTCCCCCGGGGGCGTTATGGGACGAAGACCTGACCGGGCAACCATTGTTTACGGGAATCTTATACGAAAGGCATACAAAAATGTGCCGGTGATGATTGGCGGTATTGAAGCAAGTCTTAGAAGACTGGCGCATTACGACTATTGGAGTGATAAAATCAAGCGTTCCATTTTGCTAGACTCCGGTGCGGATTTATTGATGTATGGCATGGGTGAGCATTCCATGGTGGAAATTGCAGATGCACTGGATAGCGGAATTGACATTAAAGATATTACCTTTGTCAGAGGAACGGTGTATCGTGCCAGAGATTTAGACAGTGTGTATGATTATATTACATTGCCTGATTTTACGGAAATTCAACAGGACAAACTTACTTACGCCAATAGTTTTTACACCCAGTATCAGAATACGGATCCATTTGCGGGAAAAACTTTGGTGGAAAAATATAAAGAAAAGGAATACGTGGTACAAAATCCACCGGCGCTTCCACTGACTACAGAGGAGATGGACCGGGTGTATTCCCTTCCTTATATGCGTGACTATCATCCGGTGTATGAAAAGGATGGAGGAATTCCAGCTATTCAGGAATTAAAGTATAGTCTTGTCAGCAATCGTGGCTGTTTTGGTGGTTGTAATTTCTGTGCTTTGACCTTCCATCAGGGACGTATTATTCAGACAAGAAGCCATGAGTCCATCATAGAGGAAGCAAAACTTGTGACTCAGGATAAGGATTTTAAAGGATATATCAATGATGTAGGTGGACCTACGGCAAATTTCAGACATACTGCCTGTGAGAAACAAAAGACGAAAGGTGCCTGTGTAAATAAGCAGTGTCTGTTTCCAAAGCCATGTCCAAATCTTAAGATTGAGCATAAAGATTATTTGTCGCTACTTCGGAAACTTCGGGCATTGCCAAAGGTGAAAAAAGTGTTTATCCGTTCCGGCATCCGATTTGATTATCTTATCAATGACAAGGATGATACTTTTATTCGGGAGCTTTGTCAAAATCATATCAGCGGTCAGTTAAAAGTTGCTCCGGAGCATATTTGTGATGCGGTGCTTAAGTTGATGGGAAAACCGTCAAATGATGTGTATGAGCGGTTTATTATCAAGTACAAAAAGATAAATAAACTGATGGGAAAGGATCAATATGTTGTTCCATATCTTATGTCTTCCCATCCTGGTTCTACCATGAAAGAAGCCGTAGAGCTTGCGGAATACATCCGTGATTTAGGCTATATGCCGGAGCAGGTACAGGACTTTTACCCAACGCCGTCAACTTTATCTACCTGCATGTACTATACCGGTGTGGATCCAAGAACCATGGAAAAGGTATATGTTCCAAAGAAACCACATGAAAAGGAAATGCAGCGTGCATTGATTCAGTATCGAAATCCGGATAACTATGATCTGGTGAACGAAGCACTTCATATCGCTCATCGAACAGATCTTATCGGATTTGATGAGAAATGTCTGATTCGTCCTAGAAAATTTGCCAGTGAAAAGGCGGGAAAAGGCGACAGAAAACAAAATGGCGGTTCTTTTGGAAATGGTTTGAAAAATCAGAAGTCTGGTAGTGGTGGAAATAGTCAAAATGGCAGAAAGAATGGAAATGGTTCCAAAAAGCAAAATGCAGGTTTTGCAGGAAATGGAAAACAGCGTAATGGTTCACAGGAGAAACAAAAGAGCGGATTTGGAACCGGAAAACAAAAAAAGAAAACCTTACGAAATGTGCATAAAAAGAAATAATAGTATTAATGTTCTCTCGGAATCTCCTTTATACCATAATTTCAGCTATATTTTCCTTGGATTTTCTCCATTTCCTCGTCGTACACACCGTGTA
>CADBNB010000162.1 GCA_902795895.1 uncultured Lachnospiraceae bacterium
CCTCTTACGTCCTAACACCTGAATCACATACAAATGCCAGCTATTATTACATCCTTCTGCCTGCGCCGGACAGATAATTTCAGGAATATCTTTAAATGCTTCATCATATCTTTTTGCAATCGCCCGTCTCCGTTCTACAAACTTATCAAGTTTCTTCATCTGTGATGTACCCAAAGCACACTGAATATCCGTAATACGGTAGTTATAGCCTAAATCCTGTTGTTCATAATACCATCCGCCTTCATTTTTCTCCAGTTTCTTCGCATCTCTTGTAATTCCATGACTACGAAACAGGATCAACTTATCGTAGAGTTTTTTACTATTGGTAACAATCATTCCACCTTCACCTGTAGTAATGTGTTTTACCGGATGGAAACTAAAGGTAGTCATGTCTGACATACTTCCGACTCTTTTTCCTTTATAATCGGCTCCCAAAGCGTGAGCTGCATCTTCAATCACAACGAGTTTATGTTTTTTAGCAATTGCGTGAATCTCATCCATCTTGCAAGGCTGTCCTGTAAAATGAACTGCCACGATTGCCTTTGTTTTTTCCGTAATCTTCTTCTCAATTTCCTTTGGATCAATATTGTATGTATCTTCTTCAATATCTGCAAATACCGGTGTCGCTCCGCAATACAATGCACAATTGGCAGAAGCAGCAAAAGTAATCGGTGTAGTAATCACTTCATCTCCCGTTCCAATGCCTGCCGCATAACAGGCTGCATGAAGTGCCGCTGTACCATTTGCTATAGCAACTGCATATCTTGCACCTACATACTTTGCTACCGTTTTTTCAAACTGTTCCACTGCTGGCCCCGTGGTAACATAATCTGATTTCAAAACATCCACAACTGCATCAATGTCATCCTGCTCTATCCACTGTCTTCCATAAGGTATAAACATTTTGTCTTTCCTCCCACACCTGTCTCACGTGTCTTTCCAAATATATTTCTTCTTCCTAAACTACCACAAGGGCTTCCACATATCGCGAAAGCCCTTATCACTACACATTTCTACGTTCAATATTTTTCATACGTTGAAGTTCTTTCTTAATATCGTCCACACTGAGCCATTCTTTGTTGTTTCCAGAATTATATTCAAAACCATCCTCTACAAGTTTTCCTCCCGGAGTCATGTAGTCTTTTTTATTCCACCATTCATAATTTGGATATATAATATAATGTTTCTCATACTCATATGTATTTCTGCAATCATCCTTTGTAACCATTACTTCATGAAGTTTCTCTCCTTCACGAATTCCTATTTCATCAATCTTACATCCCGGAAGCATCGCCTCAGCCAAATCATTGATATGGAACGATGGAATCTTTGAAATATATGTTTCTCCACCTTTTGCTTCTTCCAATGCTTTAAACACAAGCTCGACACCCTGATCCAAAGTAATCCAAAATCTTGTCATTCTACTGTCTGTAATTGGCAGGGTATCTCCACCATTTTCAATAATCTTATTAAAAATAGGAATAACCGAACCTCTACTTCCTGCTACATTTCCATAGCGAACAACTGCAAATGTAGTTCCATGAGAACCAGAGTAGGCATTTGCCGCTGTAAATAACTTATCAGATACAAGTTTCGTACCACCATATAGATTAATCGGATTTACCGCCTTATCCGTAGAAAGTGCTACTACTTTCTTCACATCACTGTCAAGTGCAGCATCTATTACATTTTGTGCACCACGGATATTAGTCTTAATAGCTTCCATTGGGTTATACTCACAAGTAGGTACCTGCTTCATAGCTGCCGCATGAACTACATAATCAACCCCCTTGAAGGCTCGCATCAAACGTTCTTTATCTCTCACATCTCCGATAAAAAAACGCACTTTGCTTATATCCACTACATCTTTAAAATCTGTCTTCATGACACTCTGTTTAAATTCATCTCTGGAATAAATAATTACTTTCTTTGGATTATATCTTTGGAAAACCATCTCCAAAAACTTCTTACCGAAAGAACCTGTTCCTCCTGTTACCAGTATAGTCTTGTCATTTAACATGCTGATCTCTCCCCTCTGCATTTTATCCTACTTTTTTTCATATAACACTTGATTTCCGTTGATATTAAATAATCTTTCATACCCCTACACAATATATCGTTTTTTTTGTTCATATCCTTTAGCTTGACATATCTTTTCCCAACTGTTCAAAATCTGGCTTCATATCAAACATAAGAATATCACTGGCTGCAATATAATCTTTCTTACTCATGGCATTTTGTAACCTGCCTAAATCCTCATTCAAATCCACCTGATACCCCTGTTCTGCCATCCATTGCAAAAAGTCACCAATGGAGTTAATTAGTTGTAAATATTCTTCCTGCACCTTAGTCTGATCAGGAGTATATATTTCATCTACAAGTGTATCCATGGCTGTAATAACCTGATTGATCATTTTTTCTCCTCCACTTTTTTCATCATATAATCTTTTGCAATACCATATTCTTTCAATATTACATTTGTGGTCAACTCCATTAAATACATTAAATGAATCTGAAGTTCCCAGTTACGTTTTACATTTTTCGGAGTCACCTCATTACCAATTTTCTTCACATAAATAATGGTTTGTTTCAGATTACCTTGGAAGAATGTAACTAAATTTCTTTTTTCTCCCAACAAAAAATTAATTACTGAATTCGTTCCTTGAAGTTCCAAAATCACATTAATAAGTTCTTCTTCTGTCATTTGTTCAAAATCTACATCCACATATTTATTTAATACTTTACAGTACTCTTTTATTTTATCTAAAATGTCGTGAGCATCCTGTAATATACCATCTATTCCCTTAATAATACGGTCATAACATTCCAAATACTCTTCTTTTTCCACATGCTTTTCTTCTAATAAATCTTTCATGTGATACGGTAACTCTTTCGTACAATATTTATCAATTGCTTCCTGAAATGTCATTATTGTAGTACCTTTTATCAGTGCACCACCTTCTGTAGCATCAATA
>CADBNB010000163.1 GCA_902795895.1 uncultured Lachnospiraceae bacterium
GTTTAGAATTTGCTCTGTCACCATGTTCAACATAATTCTGCTTTTCTGACGCCTTCGCATCATAATCAACATACTTAACCTTAACAACATTCGGCTCTGGTCTATTATCAGCACTTACTGTTTCATTATGATTAACAGCATTATTCTTGTTAGTTGATTGTGGCGCGTCCTCACGATTCTTAAATACATCCTCTATTAATTCTACATCATACTTTGAAGTGTAATCAGTGAAATCTTTATTTGGTTCTGCATCACGATCGATAATTTCTCGACCATCTGCCCCAATCTTTTTCTCAGATTTTTCTGCTCTGATTTTCTCCTCAGCTTCTTTTTGTAATCTTAAATCTTCTTCCGCTTTACGTTTTGCTTCAGTCTCTTCTTGTAGTCTAAGTTCTTCCTCTACCTTACGCTTCGCTTCAGCTTCTTTCTGTAATCTTAATTCCTCTTCTGCTTTACGTTTTTCTTCAGCTTCAATTTGCTTTAACAATTCTTCTTCCAGCCTGTTTTTTTCAGCCTGTTCTTTTTCAGCTTCTGCTTCCAAACGTATTTTATTTTCTTCAACATTTGCCTCAAGCTGCTCTCGCTGATTCTTTGCCTCAGCAACCTTTTGCTCTAATGCAAGTCTTTCTTTTTCAGCATTCGCAAGTCTTTCCTCAAGTTCCAAACGTTTTCTTTCTGCTTCGGCTGCAGCTTCTTCCGCTTCCATTTTCTTCTTTTCTTCCTCAGCAGCTCTTTCTAATTCTTCCTGAATACGTTTTTCACTTTCTATACGTTCCAACTCTAATTTAGCTTTTTGCTCTGCTTCTTCTTTCAGTCTTTCTTCCTCTGCTAGTTTTGCCTCCATTTCCAAGCGTAAACGTTCTTCTTCTAAAGCACGCTCCTGTGCTTCTTTTCTCTGTCTAAATTCTTCCTCAGCTTTTTGAGCTGCCTCTTGTCTTATACGCTCTCTTTCTTTTTCTTCTTTTGCTGCATTTTCAAGCATTTCAAGTTTTCTTTTTTCTGCTTCTTTTTCTACTTCTTCTCTCTTTTGACGAATTTGCTCTGCAAAACGCTCTTTTTCCTTCTTCAAACGTTCCTCAGCTTCTTGAATCTGTTTTTTACGCTGTTCTTCTAATTGTTTTTCTTCCTCTTGACGACGCAGTTCTTCCTGTTGACGCAATTCTTCCTGTTTCTTCTTTTCTTCTTCCTGGCGACGCAATTCCTCCTGACGGATACGTTCTTCCTCTTGACGTAACAACTCTTCTTGTTTTTTTCGTTCTTCTTCTAATCTGAGTAATTCTTCTTGATGTTTTTTCTCTTCTTCAATACGACGTAACTCCTCCTGGCGGATTCGTTCCTCTTCCTGACGACGAAGTTCAGCCTGACGCCTGCTCTCCTCCTGACGACGAAGTTCTTCCTGACGAAGTCTTTCTTCCTCTTGGCGACGAAGTTCAGCCTGTTTCTTCTTTTCTTCTTCCTGACGACGCAATTCTGCCTGACGATGTTCTTCCTCTTGACGTCGTTTTTCTTCCTGACGACGTTTTAAGCCTTCCTCATCTTCACCGTATTCCTCAGGTAACGCCAAAGCCTCTTCTGAAAGAGCTGAAAGAGCCTGAAAAAATTCCTGAGCTGTTTCGTAACGATCTTTTGCTCTATATGCGATTGCTTTTTGAATTACTTCAAATAACTCTTCCCGTGCACGCTTTGGTTTTTTTATAACTGTCTTAAAATCTCTTCTCAAAAGTTCACCAGACAATACCCCATCATTCAAAAGAACATAAGCAACCATACCTATTGCATATATATCCGTAGAAACGCAATAATCATACTCTGACAATATTTCAGGTGCCACATATGGAGAAAACTGTTTTCGATAAGTTCCAGACTGAAAACTCTCAACTTTTCTTGCAAGCGAATAATCAGCAAGCATACTTTCACCATTTTCAGCAATAAAAATATTACTTGGTTTAATATCTTTATGTATAATCCCCATCTGATGAGATCGTTCCAATATCCATGTAACTTCTTTTATGATGCGAATTATATCTTCATTCTTCAAATCTTTTTGCTGAGCCAAATAATCCAATAAACTCTCTTCTTTATCCATGAGTAAAATCAGATCAAAACCAACATTATTTTTTCGTTCAAAAGCACCCACTTTACGGTAACTCAAAACATTTGGAATTTCTGTCACCTGACTGACACTTTCAATATCATCTTGCAACGCAAACACTACTTCACGGAAATAGCCACTCATAGCTTCCATTTCCGAATCCTGAACAATACCACGTCCATCATTCATAAGCTTCGGAACAGGAATCACTTTGATAACTCCCGTAGCTCCACCATTATTCACTTGATATACATTTGATAAATTACCTTCATGCAACAGTTTCTCAACACGCCACTCTCCCCACAAAGGCTCATATTCCTGTATTCTCTGAATTTCCTCCATACTCAATCAACCCTTTATTATTTCTTTATTTTTAAATTTTTTCGTCAATCCTTAGGTTGCACAACTTGGCACGGTGTATTTAAGCCAAATTTACTATAAAACTCCCCAAAAAACGAATTAACGAGAAAAATTTACCAATACTTGTCTATCGAATCCCAATTACACTTATCTCATTCTACCACATTAACGTAAACAGTACAATATATTTCATCAAAAAAAAGCCACTATATATCAAAATATAATGACTTTTTTTGTTAAATATTCACAATAATCAAATTTTAGCAATATCGATTACTTCAGATACACCATTTTGCTGTGTCTCCAAACTTGAAATCAAAGCTCTTGCAGTATCTAATGCTGTTAAACAGTTTACACCTGTCTCAATTGCTGTTCTGCGGATAATAAATCCATCTCTGTTTTTATCATCTCTTGTAGGAGTATCGATTACAAGATCAATCTGATGCTCTAACAATAAATCCATAAGAGTTGGAGATTCCTGATTGATACGATTTACAGGTGTTGCCTTTACACCATTATCATTTAATACTTTGGCTGTTCCGCGTGTAGCGTAAATCTCGTAACCAAAATTCATGTATCTGCGTGCAATCTCAACAATTTCTTCTTTATCTTCATCTTTTACTGAGATAATCATCTTCTTGTGCTTTGGTAATACTACGCCTGCACCAAGGAACGCTTTGTAAAGAGCGTCGTTAAAGTTCTTTGAAATACCAAGACACTCTCCAGTAGATTTCATCTCAGGTCCAAGGCTGATATCAGCTCCACGAAGTTTTTCAAATGAGAACACTGGCATCTTAATGGCAATGTAATCCGATTTCTTCTGTAATCCATATTCATATCCCAATTCAGGTATCTTCTGTCCTAAGATTACATGTGTAGCCAAATCAACGATTGGAATACTTGTAACCTTACTGATGTATGGAACAGTACGGCTGGAACGAGGGTTAACCTCGATTACGTATACTTTTCCGTCCATAACAATAAACTGAATATTGATCAAACCGATAACATGCAACGATTTTGCAAGTTTTGCTGTATAATCAACCAATGTATCAATAATATCCTCTGACAATGACTGTGCAGGATAAACAGAAATACTGTCGCCTGAGTGAACTCCGGCACGCTCAATATGTTCCATGATACCAGGAATTAAGATACCCTCACCGTCACATACGGCATCTACTTCGATTTCTTTACCCTGTAAATATTTATCAACAAGAATTGGATGTTCCTGCTCATAACGGTTAATGATTTCCATAAACTTCACGATATCATCATCTGAAACCGCAATCTGCATACCCTGTCCACCTAAAACGTATGAAGGACGAACTAATACAGGATATCCAAGTTCATTTGCAACTTTCAAAGCTTCTTCTGTTGTAAATACCGTTCCACCGGCAGCTCTTGGAATCTGGCATTCCTGTAAGATACCGTCAAACAACTCTCTGTCTTCTGCTGCATCTACATTTTCAGCACTAGTTCCAAGGATAGGTACTCCCATCTTCATAAGTGCTTCTGTAAGCTTAATTGCTGTCTGTCCACCAAACTGAACGACTGCTCCGTCCGGCTTTTCAATATCAACAATGCTTTCTACATCTTCTGCAGTCAATGGCTCAAAATAAAGCTTATCAGCGATATCAAAGTCAGTACTTACTGTCTCTGGGTTGTTGTTTACGATAATTGTCTCATATCCTTTTTCTCTCAATGCCCATACACTGTGTACAGAACAGTAGTCAAACTCGATACCCTGACCGATACGGATAGGACCTGAACCAAGTACCATAATCTTCTTTTTGTCGTTGTTGTCAACAACTTCATTTTCACTACCAAAGCAGCTGTAGTAATAAGGAGTTGCAGCTTCAAACTCTGCAGCACAAGTATCAACCATCTTGTATGCAGCAACAATTCCATTGTCCTTACGCATCTTCTTGATTTCTTCTTCTGTCTTACCAGTCAATCTTGCAATTACATTGTCTGGATACTCAATTCTCTTAGCTTCCTTCAATGTTTCAACTGTAAGTTCCTCGTTCTGAAGCTTCTGCTCCATCTCAACAAGAATAGCAAGTTTATCAATAAACCAAATATCAATCTTTGTAATGTCATGAATCTGCTCGTATGAAATTCCTTTGCGAATTGCCTCAGCAATTACGTAGATACGACGGTCATCAACAACATGTAACTGCTCTAACAAATCTTCTACAGAATAATCTGTAAATTCGCCTGTTGCCAAGCTATCTAAATGCTGCTCTAAAGAACGGATTGCCTTCATCAAAGCACCCTCGAAGTTGTTACAGATACTCATAACCTCTCCGGTAGCCTTCATCTGAGTTGTCAATGTTCTCTTAGCAGAGATAAATTTATCAAATGGTAATCTAGGAATCTTAACAACACAATAATCAAGTGTTGGCTCGAAACTAGCAAATGTCTTTCCTGTAATTGCGTTTGGAATCTCATCCAATGTGTAGCCTAAAGCAATCTTAGCAGCAACCTTGGCAATAGGATATCCTGTTGCCTTTGAAGCTAATGCTGAAGAACGGCTTACACGAGGGTTAACCTCGATTACACAATATTCAAATGTAGTTGGATGCAAAGCAAACTGAACGTTACATCCACCTGTAATATTAAGTTCTGTGATAATATTAAGAGCTGATGTACGAAGCATCTGGTACTCTTTATCTCCCAATGTCTGAGAAGGTGCAACTACGATACTATCACCTGTATGAACTCCAACAGGGTCAAGGTTTTCCATGTTACATACGGTGATACAGTTTCCTGCACCGTCACGCATAACCTCGTACTCTACTTCCTTCCAACCTGCGATACAACGCTCAATCAAGCACTGTCCAACACGGCTCAAACGAAGTCCGTTGCTACAAATCTCTACTAACTGCTCTTCATCGTGAGCAATTCCACCACCACTACCACCAAGTGTGTAAGCAGGACGGATAACAACCGGATAACCAATGGTATTTGTAAATGCAACCGCATCTTCTACTGTAGTAACAACCTCAGAAGCGGCACATGGCTCATTGATTTTTTCCATTGTATTCTTAAATTCCAAACGGTCTTCTGCCTTCTTAATAGTCAATGATGTTGTACCGATTAGACGTACATTTGCTTCTTTCAAATATCCACTCTCTTCAAGCTCCATAGCAAGGTTAAGAGCAGCCTGTCCACCAAGTGTTGGAAGAACACTGTCTGGTTTCTCTTTCTCAATGATTTTTTTAACTACATCTGTTGTTAAAGGCTCAATATATACCTCATCAGCAATATCCTTATCTGTCATGATTGTAGCAGGGTTTGAGTTAAGCAAAACTACTTCAATTCCCTCTTCTTTCAATGAACGACATGCCTGTGTACCGGCGTAGTCAAACTCTGCTGCCTGTCCAATAACGATAGGACCTGAACCAATTACTAAAACTTTTTTAATATCTGCTATCTTTGGCATTATTTTGACACCTCCATCATACTCATAAACTCTTCAAACAACAACTCAGAATCTTTTGGTCCGCCACAAGCTTCCGGATGGAACTGTACGGTAAATACATTCTGTTTCTTATATCTAAGACCTTCAACTGTCTTGTCGTTTACGTTAATAAATCCTACCTCTGCGATTTCAGGATCTACTGTTGTATCATCTACAACATAGCCATGATTCTGTGAAGAAATATATACTCTTCCGCTCTTTAAGTCTTTCACAGGATGGTTTACACCCCGGTGTCCATATTTCATTTTGTATGTCTTTGCTCCATTTGCCAAAGCCATCAACTGATGTCCTAAACAAATAGCAAAGATTGGAATACCTGAAGCATATAACTTCTTAATCTCCTCAATAATAGTCACACACTCTGCCGGATCTCCAGGTCCATTTGTCAACATAATTCCGTCAGGATTCATAGCAATAATATCTTCTGCTTTTGTAAGTGCAGGGAAAACCTTCACTGCGCATCCGCGATTTAACAAACAACGGATGATGTTATTTTTGCATCCAAAATCAAGCACTGCAACATTTTTCTTTACTTCTACAACTTCTGTTCCAAGATCACCAGGCTTGTATTCCATAACCTTGTCACATGTAACCTTTTCAACAACCTTAGTAACTGCATACTTTTTAATCTCAGCTTTCACAACTTCAAGGTCAAAGTTTTCATTGGTAGTGATCATACCATTCATAGTACCCTTTTCGCGCAAAATCTTGGTCAACGCACGGGTATCAATACCTGCAATACCTGGAATATCGTTTTGAATTAAAAACTCTTCTAATCCTGCCTCATTTCTAAAGTTACTAGCAAGTCTTGAAATTTCTCTTACAATATAACCATCCGGCCATGCTTTTAATGACTCCATATCCTTATAACATACACCATAGTTTCCAATCATCGGATATGTCATTGTTACTGCCTGTCCTGCATAACTTGGGTCAGTTAAAACCTCCAAATAGCCTGTCATCGAAGTATTGAAAACAATTTCACTGATAACTTCTTTTTTGGCTCCAATACTCGTTCCTGTAAATACAGTTCCATCTTCAAGTATAAGAAAAGCTTTCATAATTACACCATATTCCTTTCCTGCAGTTGCTCTGACCAAGGAACAACCACTTGCATCATAAATTAACAGTTTCATAGAAAAAGGCAAAAAAAAATAATCTTTTTTTCTTTTTATTGCCCCCAAAATTTAGTATAATTTCCGTCAAATAATCTCACAGAAATATTTTTTCTCAAATTGTAATGATTTTATCATAAAACTACATGAATTACAACCCTATTTTTTTTATAATTATGCAAAGAATGTGAAACGATTTATTATATTACAATTTTTTCCAAAATATATCAAAAAAAATCTTGTGTATTCCTTATAATAAGTATAAAATATTTGATTGGAAAATCATTATTTATATTAGGAGGATTCTTACCAATGGAAAAATTAAAACCAAAATTGTTCTCGGTCATGAAGAACTATTCTAGTGCACAATTGGTAAAAGATATCATTTCCGGTATCATTGTTGCCATTATTGCTCTTCCTTTATCAATCGCCCTTGCAATTGCATCCGGTGTCCAGCCAATTCAAGGACTTTACACAGCGATTGTTGCAGGTTTCTTTATTTCATTTTTAGGTGGTAGCCGCGTCCAGATTGGTGGACCTACCGCTGCGTTTGTTACTATTATATATGGTATCGTTGCTAAAAATGGCTACGATGGTTTGGTAATTGCATGTATTATGGCAGGTGTCTTCCTGATTATCATGGGTGTATGCCGTTTTGGTAGTTTGATCAAATATATTCCATACACAATCACTACCGGATTTACTGCTGGTATTGCTGTCACATTGGCAGGTGGACAGTTAAAGGATTTCTTCGGTCTTAAGATTAAAGGAAGCGTTCCTGCAGAATTTCCTGAAAAAATGGCTTGTTTTATCAAAAACGCAAGTACATTTAACAAGTTAGCATTTATTGTTGGTCTTTCTGCATTACTGATTCAAATTGTTTATCCAATGATCTTAGCGAAAATCCATTGGAAAGTCAGACGTTTTCTAAATAAAATTCCTGCTTCGCTTATCGCAATCATTGTAACAACTGTCGTTGTTCAGGTAGCAGGATTAGCAGCCAGCGATACAAATCCTGATGGAGTTGCAACTATCTTTTCTACATTTGGAAAGGTAGACGGATCACTTCCAAAACTTTCTGTTCCACACGCTGATTTGCCTATGATTAAATCATTGATTTCACCAGCATTGACAATCGCTATTCTTGCTGCTATTGAATCACTTCTTTCCGCAGTGGTTGCTGACGGTATGATTGGTAGTAAGCATCGTTCAAATATGGAATTAGTTGCTCAAGGTACAGGTAATATTTTCTCAGCATTGTTTGGTGGTATTCCTGCTACCGGTGCTATTGCAAGAACAGCCGCAAACGTTAAAAACGGTGGACGTACTCCAATCGCCGGAATGGTACATGCAGTTACATTATTGTTAATCGTTGTATCGTTGATGCCACTTGCCGGAAACATTCCAATGTGTACACTTGCTGCCGTACTTATCATGGTAGCATACAACATGTGCGGATGGCGTGAGTTTGTGCGTATATGTAAACACGCACCTAAGAGTGATATTTTAGTTTTAGTTGCAACATTTTCATTAACAGTAATCTTTGACTTAGTTGTTGCTATCGAAGTAGGTATCGTTCTTGCTGCAATACTTTTTATGAAGAGAATGTCAGATGTTACAACGATGCAAGGTTGGAATTATACAGATGACGGAGAAGATGCTGAAAATGACCCAGACAGTATTTCCTTGAAAAAAGTACCTATGGGCGTAGCCGTATACGAAATCATCGGACCTATGTTCTTTGCCGCTACAGATAAGTTTATGGACATTACTGCCGAGGCTCATGGCGAAGTTCATGTTGTAATCATTCGTATGCGTGGTGTTCCTGCCGTTGACGTAACTGCACTTCACAGTTTGCGTGGTATTATCGAAACATGTAAGAGTAAAAATATTCATTTGTTATTCTCTCATGTTCAGGAACAGCCTTATCAGGCGATGGAAAAATCAGGTTTTGTTGACTTGGTTGGAAAAGAAAACTTCCGTGCAAACATCGATGATGCTTTAGCATATTCAGAAACTTTATTAGAAAAAGAAAATTAATATTTCAAAAGTGCTTATCAGCACAATCACGGTTACTGTGGATTTTATATCCAATAACCGTTCAATCTAAATTTATTCATAAAAGCACTATATCATAATCAGAACATTCTTAACAGTTGGAAGATTATGATATAGTGCTTTTGTTTTTCAAAACACCCACTGACAAGTTTTCGCATATACTATCTAAACAAACTTATGGAGTCAGGTATGAACGAAGAACTATTATTACCATCTACCGGCACACTTCAAATCAACATCACATCATTTTTAGGGGAACGGCCAATTGCCAATGCCTCTATAAAACTATATCCCTCTCCCGAACTTACACAACCACTCTACGAAACCCAAACCGACCAGAATGGTCAGTCCCCGGAAATCACCCTTTCCACCCCTAACGAAGAATATAGTGAAGAACCTTCCGTCAATCGTCCCTACGCTGAATATACACTCTTTATCTCTGCTTTCGGTTTTGAAGATATAAATATCGTAGGAATCAAAGTATTTCCAAACGAAACATCCATTCAAAACATTTCCCTGATGCCAGAAAACGAACAACAAAAACCTTCTGCGGAAGTATTTATCCTTCCGGAAAACACACTTTACGGTGACTTTCCTGAAAAAATACCGGAGGCTGAAATCAAGCCGGTAAGTGAAACCGGTGAAATTGTATTAAGCCGCGTGGTAGTTCCTGAATATATCATTGTTCACGACGGTCCCCCATCCAACAATTCTGCAAAAAACTACTACGTAAAGTATAAAGACTATATAAAAAATGTAGCATCCAGTGAAATTTACGCCACCTGGTCAGAAGCTACTATCATTGCAAATGTCCTTGCCATACAGTCCTTTACCCTAAATCGCGTCTATACGGAATGGTACCGAAACAAAGGGTATGATTTTAATATCACTTCTTCCACTGCCTATGACCAATGTTGGGTTTATAACCAAAACATTTACCAAAATATCTCTCAGATTGTGGACACTTTGTTTGACCAATATATCGCACGGCCAAATGTTACACAGCCACTGTTAACTCAATACTGCGACGGAAAACGGGTTACCTGTCCAAACTGGCTGTCTCAATGGGGTTCCAAGGCTTTAGGAGATGAAGGATACTCTGCATCAGAAATTCTTAAATACTATTATGGGGATTCTGTTTACATTGCTACTGCCGATGAAATCTCAGGCATCCCTTCCTCATGGCCGGGTTCCAATTTATCCGTTGGTTCATCTGGAAATAAAGTTGCACAGCTTCAACGTCAATTAAATGTCATTGCCAAGAACTATCCTCTCATTCCTAAAATTTCAGAAGACGGTATTTACGGTGAAAAAACTGCAAATGCCGTAAAAACCTTCCAAAAGATTTTTAAGTTACCACAGACTGGTATCACCGATTTTGCCACCTGGTATAAAATATCTGAAATCTACGTAGGCGTCAGTCGTATTGCAGAGCTAAACTAAGAATAACCGATTACAGGATACCGTGGCACATCTATGCAGCCAACATAATTTTCACTCCAAACAACACTGATACACATTGGTAGCATGATCAATCGTATCAAAACGATACCCCTTTGCCAAAGCATCTTCTATAATTTGTGGCAACGCACTTACTGTTAAACAACAGCTTTTTGAATCATGCAATAAAATAAAAGACTGCTTAAATCTCCCCATATCTTTTTCCACATTGTGATAAATGGACCATTCCGAACATTTTCCAATAGAATCTTCCCCACTGACATTCCAGTCACAGTATGTAATTCCCTGCTCTTGTAACCAGGGAATTACATGTTTAGAAATTGGTCGCAAATAACCATTGGCACTTCCCCATGGAAATCGATAAAATCTGACTTTTTCATGTATTGCATTTTCAATAACTGCTTTTGCCATTTGTACATCTTTTTGAAACGCTTCGCAACTTCCATAAATTTTTTCCGCCCGATGGGAATAGGTGTGAATCCCCACTAAATTTCCTTCCTTCACAGTTCTCTCTATGATAGGTAGCATTTTATCATCCACATTTTCCCCGATAAGAAAAAAAGTAGCATGTATCCCATATTTATTCAATATGTCCAACACCTGCGGTGTATACACAGATGGACCATCATCAAATGTAAGATATGCTACTTTTTGTTCTCTTTTATTTTCTTCTTCCACAAGCATAACCTGTTGCTCGTTTTTCTCATTTTTAATGAAAGCTTCCTCATACTGCCTGTTACACAAATGACTGATTGCCTTTTGTTCCGTCCAAAAACTAAGACCAACTCCGATTATCATGCAAAAAACAATGCCAAACTTTTCTATTCTTTTCATAGTTCACCTTGTTTTTGCTTCATTATACGCGGGCCTTCCTCAAACTATTCCAATACGCTTCACCATTCCAAATGCTAATTTCATGTTCAAACCCGATTTTAGAGTTATCCCTGCTTTTTGTAAGTAGTGAAGGAAAATGTCACATCTTCATAGTTTTCCTGTTCCGTTTTTTCAACGAGTTTCCACTGTTCCATCTTATCTAAATCAGGAAAATAGGTATCTGCCTCGTACTTCTTTTCAATTTTCGTAACCAATGCAGTGTCACAAAGTGGCTCCATCTGCTCATAAATACTGGCACCACCAATGACGTATATATCATCCGTATCAAAACCTTCGGCTGCCTTCATTGCCTCCTCTATACCGGATACAACAATCGCACCTTCCACCTGATAATCTTTTTGTTTTGTAATTACAATATTGGTTCTGTTTTTCAATGGCTTACTACCCGGAAAACTTTCCAATGTCTTTCTTCCCATAATCACTACTTTTCCTGTGGTAGTCGTCCGAAAAAACTTCTGATCTGCCGGAATACGGGCAAGCAATTGATTTTTATTTCCAATTGCCCAATTTTCATCTACTGCTACTATCATTTTCATAACAAATGTCTCCTTTATACTGCTACAGGAATATTTTTAATCTGCTCATGTGTCTGATAATTGTCCAAACGGAAATCATCCGGAGTAAAATCATAAAAGTTCTTAATATCCGGATTCATCCAAAACGTTGGTGCAGGAAGTGGTTCTCTCGAAATCAGTTCCTTTACCAAAGGAATATGTCTGTCATAAATGTGAGCATCTGCAATTACATGTACAAATTCTCCTACCTGCATATCATTTACCTGTGCAAACATATGAATCAACGCTGCATACTGGCACACATTCCAGTTGTTTGCCGTTAAAATATCCTGACTTCTCTGGTTCAAAATACCATTCAACACAAGCTTATCAGAATCCGGACGTTTTGTAACATTAAAGGTCATGCTGTAAGCACATGGATATAAATTCATCTCATGCAGATCCTGATGAGTGTAAATATTTGTCATGATACGACGGCTGTAAGGATTATTCTTAAGATCAAATAAGACACGGTCTACCTGATCCATCTCTCCTTCTTTATATTTGTGCTTCACTCCCATCTGATATCCGTAAGCTTTTCCAATGGAACCGTCTTCGTCTGCCCAACTGTCCCAGATATGACTGCTCAAATCATGAATATTGTTTGATTTTTTCTGCCAAATCCAAAGCACTTCATCAATACAACTTTTAATTCCGGTTCTACGAAGTGTCATAGCTGGAAATTCCTTACTTAGATCATAACGATTTACCACACCAAACTTCTTGATAGTGTATGCCAAAGAACCATCTTCCCAGTGTGGACGAACCTTCTCGCCTTCTGTACTGGTACCGTTTTCCAAAATATCCTGACACATATTTATAAATAATTTATCTGCATAACTCATATTATCATCCTCCGTTCAAAATTTCACATCTTTTTCTAGTGTACACTATTTTTCATCTAAATGCATCAAGTATTTTTTTCAACCGTCCAGCCTCAACCATGATTTATAGCCTTTTTCTTCCTATGGCACTTTATGAATGTCCTCGGCTGAACGTCCACCTTAAAGCATTCGATGTATTTTTCTCCCCCTCCATGCTAATACTATTTCTATGAAAATTTTTGTTATTAATCGATTTTTACTTTGTGGTTTTATTGGTTGGAGTATGGAATGTTTTTGGACAGGACTTTGTTCTATCATAAATCAGGAAGATGCACTGCTTCCATGCAAAACTTCCGTTTGGATGTTTCCAATTTACGGTTTTGCCATGTTTATCGGACCTTTAAGCAAATGCCTGCGCAACAAGCACTGGTTGATACGCGGCATAATATACGCACTTTGTATTTTCTTTATAGAATTTTGTTCCGGAATAATTCTTGGTTATTACCATGTCAGACCTTGGAATTATTCCCATGTCAAATACCAATTGAAAGGAGTGATACGGCTGGATTACACACCTTTATGGTTTTGTGTTGGACTACTGTTTGAACAAATTCTGAAAGAATGTCGTCGTTGGTCATCTCTGCGCATAATGTTTAAACATACTAATTGAACCTTAACAATGATTTCCCCCAAAAAACAAGCAGAGCAGTTTCCAGTTTTCGCCATTTTTATTTACATGTATTTTCTTTTTATGATATAATAAAGATAGCGTAAGATAGTTATTGTTCACGAAATATTTTTATATGCAATTTACAAGGGAATTCAACTACCGCTATTCCCTTGTCTGGAGGAAATTATGTTTAAATCACTACTACTTGACACATCAGCGTTGGATACAGAAATTTTGAAACAGGTTAACACACATGTTTTTCAGTCTTTTACGGAAATAAACATCCGTTGTATTGCTCAAAACATTGACCTTAATGAACTAACACATTTTATCAGCGATAGTCCATTTCAAAAAGATGAATTTCTGTTAATTTCCAATCAGTCTTCGATTTTAGAAGAGGCACAAGCACAAGGAATATTTTGCCTCGGATATTGTCCAAATCTTCAATTTCTTCCAACAAAATATTGTATTGAAGATTTAGAAGCTTTAGATGTAGCTTATCTTAAACTTCTATGGTGTCGTTTTCGCCATCTTCCCTACAAAATCGTTACTACCAGACATTTAGTTATTCGTGAACTTTCCGGTACAGATTTAAAAGATTTATACAACGTATTTCAAGAACCGGAAATAAAACATTTTTTACCGGAAGAACCGGATGATTTAGAAGATTTTATTCAAAAATATTCAGCCTATATTAAACATGAATATACATTTTACGAATATGGTATGTGGGGTGTGTTTCATAAAGAGACAGACAAACTCATAGGTCTATGTGGTTTTCATGCTGAAGAAATTGAAGGAACAGATGAAATCACTGTCGGCTATATGTTATCAAAGTCATATACAAAAAAAGGACTCGGAAAAGAAATGGTTCGCGCCGTGGTAAGATATGGCATACGTCACTTTGATTTTTCGCGAATCATTGCAAAAATCTCTTCAGATAACACAAAATCACAAAACCTCATTAAGGCTTGTAGTTTTAATTATTTAAGAAGCATCACACAAAACCATATTTCATATGAACTATATGAATATATACCAAAAGGGAAACAACTAATTACCAGTACCAAAGATGCCAGTCAACGGGCTTTCCTTGATTATCAGAAACACCCGGATACGAGCGTCTACGGAAAACGTTATCATTAGTCAAAACCGGCTTAGAGGGGAGGGCACATAGTTATGATAAATAAGATGAAAAACATCCGAAAAATATCCGAAAATACTACCTTTCGATTGATTATTTTTGTTTTCTTTCTATTCCATATTATGATATGTGTTTCCAAATTTGACAGTATACTCTCCGAGCATAGTAAAACTGAAATAGAAAAGATCTCACTAAATGATAGTTGGAAAATCAACATCAATCAGGAAGACTACACGAATGTAGCTCTTGACCACTTTAGTTTTCCTACAGTAAACACAGGGGATTACATAAGAATTACTCGCACACTTTCGGATTACTCAAGTATCGACGCTCCAACCATGCGTTTATACACAAGACACTGTTCTATTCAAGTGTTTGTTGACCACAGTTTAATCTATTCCTACGGCTTGAAACGCGCCCAGGATAATTTATCAGTTGGTGGTGGATATAGTTTTATCCCACTTCCATCCTATCATCCTGGAAGTAAATTAACCATCAAATTGTATATTGCAGAAAACAAGGCATTTAGCTGTTTTAATGAAATTAATATCTATTCAGGTACTGACGCACACAGTCTACTGATGATTGAAAACAGAATTCCTTTATTTTTGAGCTGTTTTCTTTGCATATTTGGTATCTGCACATTAATTTTAACTCTTATTTCCTACTTATTTTACCGTACCACCCATTCTTTTTTCTTTATTTCGCTATTTTCCATAGCGATTGGAACGTGGAGTTTGGGCTTTTATCACGGATTAGATCTTTTTTCTGTACCTTTGTACATATTGTCAACAATAGAATATATTTCACTTTACCTCATGCCAATACCACTTGCATTTTATTTATTGCCACAGGTAAAAAAAATCGACAATTTTATATTGACAGGGGCTTACAAACTAATGTTAGTAATCATGATGATAACCACAACAACAGTCATTACGTTGCACTTTTATAACATCGTTCATTTAGCAAGGGTATTACCAACCATGCAGATACTCATCATCGGTTATCTTTGCTTTGCAATTATACTACTAATCATAAGTTTTCTAAAAAAAGATGAAACATCCAGACTCTACCTGATTGGATTATTATTTGTACTTTTACTATCAAGTTATGACCTGATTACCTATTGCCTATATCGATATTTTTCTTTAGAACTAAAGAACGTAAATGGTCTTACCCCACTGGGTATGCTTGTTTTTATTTTTATTACTGTAATCAGCTTTTTACAACAGATTACTAAGGCAAAAATGGCAGAGGCTGAACAAAATTCACTTAGAAAGAGTGCCTATACAGATGGTATGACACAGATTTATAACAGAAGATACTGTAGTGAATATATGACTGACGCACCAATGGATCGAGACTATATTGTAGGATGTGTTGATATCAATAATTTAAAGCTCGCCAACGATACCTTTGGACACGCTGCTGGCGATAAACTTATCATATCTACCGCGCGAATTCTTTCAGAAACCTTTAACGAATGTGGTATTGTAGGTCGAATGGGTGGAGATGAATTTATTTTTATTGCAAACTATAAAGATAAAACCCAGTTAAATCAATTATTGGAAACACTCATTCACAAGCAAAAAATGTTAAACATTTCTGATCCGGATTTAAACCTTTCCATTGCTTGTGGTTATGTTATCAGTTGTGATTATCCGGATTGTAACTTGGAACAGTTATACAACAAAGCAGATGAAAATATGTATATTATGAAAAAAGATATGAAACATGCAATAAATGATAGTACAGACTAATGTCACTGCCCGAGATTTTTTCTTGAATTTTTCTTAAATCTTCAAATAGCCTTATTAAGGGCAGATTATTGAAGAGTACGAAGCAATAAACATTCTGAGGTTATGAATCTCTCACAACCTCAGAATATTTATCATTATTTTGACTGTTCAGAAAAAACAATAGTTTTCCCTTTTTCTTTTTCCTCTGTCTCTTTCAATTCTTTCATGTCTTCATCAACTTCATAATTTTTTGACTCGCCATCAATTTCGACACCAAAAGAAGAACCATTCCATGTCAACGCACAATCCGACTGAATTCTGTCTATTCTATTGATAGAGGAATCCTTTTCCAAATAAATATCACATACATTCGCACTAAATGTCCCATCATTTTCTTCCGTAACATTTTCTGCCAACAAAAGATAGTTACCACCATCTTTGCCTTCTACCTCGGCAAAATACATATTTCCAGGCATATTGTCCATAAACTGTTGCTTTATATCTTTTTTTCCCTCTGTATCTTCTTTGTTATTTCTGTTACAAACAAATGTTAGTTTTACCACATCGTTTTCTTTGCTTGCAAGAAAAATCGCATCATCCTCGTGAGAAATACAATCTGAAAACTGAATTTCATAATTAAGTTTTGATATTTTTCCAGAAATGAAAGCAACTACTTTATGATCTTTCACAAATGCAAGCTGCATTCCTTCATCATACATCATGGTAGAATATTTCTTGCTTTTTATCCCTGTAATTTCTTCCATGTACTCTGTTGTGGTATACGGAAGAAAAGTATATACCTTGTCCCATGAAAACGGAATGATTTCATTAAAACTAATCTCCTTACTTTTTCCTTTTGCTAGCTCAGGATTATCCTGCTCTAATTTAACCATTGCCTTCTTCAATGCATTTTCATTTTTATTTCCTATCTGATGATTCCATGTAAGATATCCAAAAATACCGGCACAAATCAATGCAATCAATACTACCAGCATAATACATACTTTTTTTATCATGTTCTTTTTCTCCTTGCCATCTTAAGTAAATTTATTGTAAAGCGTTGTCAAAAGGCTGACATGGGATGCTTTCCAAGCGAAGCCTTACTGCACGTTTTTATACTTTCCTAGTATAACAAATACCAATATGTAAAACAAGCCCAGCCTTTGGCTGAGCTGTCTAGTAAATACACAATAAAATTAAAGTGCTCTAATCTCTGTTGTTTTTATTTTCGTCGTTTACCAGATTTTTATCCTTGTTATTATCATTTCCGGTCATATCATCAATTCCATCTTCTACACCATCTACCGTATCATTAACGCCATCTTCTACACCTTTCAACGTGTCATTCACACCATTTTCCACCCCATCTACTGTGTCATCCACTCCGTCTTCTACATCGTCCACCGCATCATTTACAGTGTTGTTATTATTTTTATCATTATTCTTGTTTCCCATGCCACAGGAACATACACTAAAACACAACACCCCTGCCAATAACGCTCCAAATACCAAATGCTTTTTCATAGTATCTCCTCCTTCATACTCTGGTTACTTTTCGTTTCTATCACTATTGTGTACAGATTATAAAAAAATATACGCGAAAGAATTTTGCTTTATAGGATGAAAATGCATAAAAAAAGAACACTTTGTATTCTTTTCAAAAATACAAAGTGTTTTAAAAATGTCTGCGAATTTATTCAATGCAAATCAATAACAGGAAAAAATAATAACCAAGTACTTATGTCACTCTTTATTTAGCCAATAACATCATGATTTCATTACTTCTTGTCACAAACTTAGTCATATCTTCAGCCGATAATGGTCTTTGAGCGATTGCCGCCAAATCATACAACTGCTGACAAAATGTAGTTACATGTTCGCTGTCTTTGTTTTCAAAAATGTATTTTACCAAAGGATTCTTTGCATTTAAAACTAATGTTTCTCCTGCTGCACCAAACATATTTGGATCCATGCCTGCCATACCGTATTGCTTCATCATATCAGCCATACGTCTGCTTTCTTCTGAAAGAGTAATCATAGATGATACATTTTCATTTTTCAAATTCGTCACCTGAACCTGCAATGTTTCTTTTCCAAGTGCTTTCTTAAATACTTCTGTCAATGTATCCTGTTCATCTTTCAAAGAAGCCTCATCAAAATCATCTGTCATTTCTTCGTTAAGTTCAGCATCCACACGCATGAAACGGATGGTATCATCTAACTGCTCCAAACGTGAGATAAATGGCTGGTCAATATTATGAAGTAAGAATAATGCATCCTTTCCTTCTTCCTTGAACATATTAATATACTGACCTTGCTGCTGCTCATCTGTTACATAATAGATTGTAGTCTTCTTTGTTTCTTTTTCGTCCTTCTTATTCTCAGAAGTCTCATCCACAACTTCTGCTTCTACCGTCTTTCCATCAGCATCTACTGCATCTTCACTGTTTCCATTTGCAGCCTTAACATACTCTGGAAGAGTGATATACTTCTTCTCTAAATTCTTGAAAATAATGAAATCCTTCATCTTTTCCTGGAATTTTTCATCTTTTAAGCAACCAAATTTAATAAATGGACTGATATCATCCCAGTATTTTTCATAGTTTTCACGGTCAACCTTATACATGCCAGAAAGTTTATCAGCAACCTTCTTTGTAATATACTCAGAAATCTTCTTAACAAATCCATCATTCTGCAATGCAGATCTTGATACGTTAAGAGGTAAGTCAGGACAATCAATAACACCCTTTAACAATAAAAGGAACTCAGGAATAACTTCTTTGATATTATCTGCAATAAATACCTGATTGTTATATAACTTAATAACACCTTCCAAGTTCTCGTATTCTGTATTTACCTTAGGGAAATACAAAATACCTTTTAAGTTAAATGGATAATCCATATTCAAATGTATCCAGAACAATGGCTCTTTGTAATCTTTAAATACGGTTCTGTAAAACTCCTTATAGTCCTCATCGCTACACTCATTTGGATGCTTTGTCCAAAGTGGAGTTGGGTTGCTTAGCGAAACAGGACGCTTGTTGATCTTAGCCATCTCTTTTGCTGGTGAAATCTCAACTGTTTCTTTCTCACCCTTCTCATTTTCACGCTCTTCTGTCTGCGCTTCTTTTGTAAACTTCTCAACAACTACATCATCTTCCTTGATGTCCGCAGCTTCAATTGTCTCATATTCCTGTGGTGCACCGGCTTTTTCAAAGAAAATTTCAACCGGCATGAATGAACAATATTTATCAAGAATTTCTTTTACACGATACTCATTTGAAAATTCATAGCAATCTTCATTTAAATACAATGTAATGGTAGTTCCCCATGTATCCTTCGTTCCTTTATCCATGGTAAAGTTCATACCACCGTCAGACTCCCAATATACCGGTTCAGCACCTTCCTTATATGACAACGTATCAATGGTAACCTTGTCTGCAACCATGAATGCTGAATAAAATCCTAAACCGAAGTGTCCGATAATCTGCTCTTCATTAGTCTTGTCTTTATATTTTTCTAAGAAATCAGTAGCTCCTGAAAAAGCAATCTGATTGATGTATTCCTTTACTTCATCTTCTGTCATACCGATACCGGTATCTGTAAAGGTAAGTGTCTTCTTCTCTGCATCTGCAACTACTTTGATAGACTGCTTATAACCATCAGGAATATCCACTTCACTGATTAAATCTAACTTTTTAAGTTTTGTAATAGCGTCACAACCATTTGACACTAACTCTCTAATAAAAATATCATGGTCTGAATATAACCACTTCTTAATAATCGGAAAAATGTTTTCTGAATCAATAGATAAGTTTCCCTGTACTCTGCTCATTCTAATCTCTCCTATTCCTTTTAATAACAACGGCAACGAAAAAACTTTATTTTGTATTAGGTAAAAGTCTCCTTACTGCCTTTTTTGCGTGCAATTTGCACCGTTAACGTTCAACAACTTAACGTTAACTTAAGTTTCCTCTGAAATATATAGTAAACCCGCGAAAAATAAAAGTCAAGAAAAATATTAGCACTCACTATAAATGAGTGCTAATATTTTTCTTTATATTTCTTCAAAAATTACCACAGTTCTTGGTTTTACATTATATTCTAATATTCCATCACTGTCTTCTTTTTTACCTTTCTTTCCTTTGGATGCAGATGCTTTTGTATCCTTATTATCTTTTTCATCTGCCACCTGAAGCCGGTATGTATCCTCTATTACTCTCCATTTTTTATTTTTCGGCAACACCGGAAGCTCAAATTTATGTTCCTCCCAATGCATGTTATATGCCAGATAATAGCTCTTATCCGACTTTCGAATGCTGATTGGAGCAAATTTTCCGCATAACATGATACCAAGCACGCGGCTGTAGTTTGACAAATCCGGGTACCATGGTTTTGTTCCATGCATTGAAAAGTCCGGACAGCCGCAGGCAATATAATCCATGGCTCTAAGTTCATCCTTTGGTGTAAACACAGGATGAGCCTTTCGAAGAGCAATAAGCTTCTTCGCGAAATTTAAAATTCTCTGGTTCATCACCTGTTTATTCCATACCACCCAGCCGATTTCATTGTCCTGACAATAAGCATTGTTATTTCCCTTCTGGGTATTTCCAAACTCATCTCCTGCCATAAGCATAGGAACACCTTGTCCTAGAAGAACAAACACCAATGCATTCTTTATCTGACGCAGACGAAGCTGAGTCACCTGCGTTTTTCTCGTAGGGCCTTCCCAACCGCAGTTCCAGCTGTAATTGTACTCTGTACCGTCCATATTCTGTTCCCCATTGGCTTCATTGTGCTTCACATCATAGGAAACTAGATCCATCAACGTAAATCCATTATGATTGCTTATATAATTGATGACTGCATGATGGTTTGGATTTCGTCTCATACGGGACAAAAATGCATTAACCTGTCCTTCATCACTCTTAAGGAAACGTCGGCAATCCACCATAAAACCATCGTTGTATTCCGCAAGCGTCTTCTCCTCTAATTTTTCATACGGATCATACAAAGAAGAAGTGTTCCAGTAAGTTGCCAAAAATTTTGTTCTCTGTAAATAAGGATCCTGGGCTAAAATATTTCCATCCACCACTTCGGTATTAATCTTAAATCCGTCAATGGCATACTCACGCACCCAATATCTCAAACATTCCACAATGAAAGACTGGTTAATCCCACCTGTAAATTCAATTTCCATTAACACCGCAATGCCGTTGTCATGAAGCTTTTTCACCATCTGCTTCATTTCCTTTACCGGCTGCTTTGGATTGGATGCATAGGAAGCCTTTGGAGCAAAGTAACAATTTTTCTTTGTATACCCCCAAAAATTCACCTTCGGACGCTGATTTTTCTCATCTGTCTCTTTATCTAATCCTTTTGTGTAATCTAAAAAACTAGAACGTGGTCCCACATTTTGCTCTTCTTCCGGCAAATTTTCATCAAATTCATAACATGGCATCAAAAGCAAAGTATTCACACCTAATGATTTCAAATATGGAATTTTCTCCTCAATACCGCGAAATGTTCCTCTGTTTTTTACTTTGGAAGATGCATGCATGGTAAATCCACGAACATGCAAACGATACATAATCATCTCATGAAACTGTAAATCCAATGGTTCGCTGATTGGTTTTCCTTCTTCACCTAAAAAGCCATGGATATATTTTTCTTTTTTAGATGGGCCAAACTGTTCATTTCCAACTACCTGTTTTGCATACGCATCCATGCGAAGTTTTCCATTGACTGAATAACAATATTCCGTAATATTCTCGTCTTCAAGGTTTACAACAACCGAATAAACCCCGCCAATTAAATATTTTTTTGTGAAAGGTACGATAATTTTCGGTTCTTTACTACCAGTCTCAAACAATAACAATTGGATTTCTTTTCCTCTCTCCATAGGAACAGAAAACTGCCATTGTTTTTTTCCTCTCTTACTAATTCCCAAAGGTGTTCCCACACCTTTGCTTATGTTCATCTTTTCTTCCAACACATTTGCCTCCTACGCTTTTGCCGCCTCGATTTGTTCTGCAAGATCATTTAAGTACACCCATCGTTCCATCTTTTCATCTAACAGACGTTGTGTTTCTTCTTTATTTTTCGTAAGTTCCTGAAGCTTTACAAAATCTTTTGCATTGGCTGCGATTTCTTTATCAAACTGCTCTAATTTTTCTTCCAATTTTTCAATATCTTCATCTATGGTTTCAAATTCCTTTTGCTCTGCATAAGTAAATTTGATTTTTTTCTCATGACTCTTATAATCTTTTTTTGACTTTTTCTCTCCATCATTTTCTTTCGATGCCTTTTCCACCGTCTCAGATGAAGCCTCAACTTTCTGCCA
>CADBNB010000164.1 GCA_902795895.1 uncultured Lachnospiraceae bacterium
AGCTAAACAATGATAAAGCCAAAATCATAATCCCCAAAAAAGCTGAAATTTTTTTCATATATCTAATCCTCCTTCTTGTTACTTCATTCTTTCAATTAGTAATCCCAATACCTTGAAAACGAAATTAACTACTTGTCATGATTTGGTAATTCTTAACCAATCAAATTCGTAAATTTATATATTCATTTTCATCCATTGTGGTGTCAACAGACTGATATATAGGTTTACTTTAACATCACTTCACGAAGCATTCCTATTTCATAAATAGTATTATACGTTATCTCATTTTCTTTATTTTTCCATTTAAACAGTTTACTTCATATTTAGTTGATGAACTTCTAACATCAAATATCCAATTTGGTTCATAATATCCTGTCTTTTCATTATAATCAAAAACAATCTTCCCATCTTTCATCGAAACCAAATCAATATTATCCACCTCTTTATTCAAGATTTCTTTCCTCAAATTCAAATATGCATCCGTATAACTCATTCCCATTTTATGACTATCATTATCAACTTTTTCATATTCATTCCAACTTCCCGCCAAATATGAAACATCCTCATCAGCAACAATTCCCGATAGATAATCACCTAAAATTTCAATACCATCATATGCATTTTTTATTGTGATATCATACGCAATTGTCTCCTCTTTTTCTTCTCCACCATCATAATTGACTTCGGCCATTACAATAGGTGTCACACAAATATCAGAATTATCCATATCTATATCAGAGAAATTAACTAGAACATCCTCAAATGCTTTTTTACAGTTTTTTAATGCTTCATCTGAAGATTGTATTATTGGCTTATTACCAATTTCATCACCAACCATCATAACATCTCTATTATCTCTCAAAACAGCCAGATTTTTATTATTCTTTACATCAAACTTAATCGGAACAGCTTTTAAAACATAATTAGGAACTCTATATGATGTATCTTTATAATTATAAAATCCTTTAGTAGATTGAGGCGTTCCGTTTGGATTCACTTTTGAAAATCTCAATATTGATGTTGAAGAAGCTCCTGGTCTAGTATATGTAGCACCAGGAAATCCAGGAAATCTTGAGTACTGAACATTCCCACTATGTGTCAATACGCAATAATCATCCGTACTATACCCCTTATCATTCCAATATTTGTTTGCTAAAATCCATGATGACTTCACTGATTCGCCTGTTTTTGCATAATCTATAAATTTATCAACCACTTTTTTATCTATTGATGCAGGTGCTTGTTCATGATAACCACAAATCACCCTCACTGCTTTATCTCCTATCATTGCCTTTGCGTACCGAGCTCTAGGATTAGAACCCGCACCATCTAATTGATGACATGCTGCTAAAAAAGCGAATTCTAATTTATCTCCAGACCACGAAAAACTTTGATTAAAGATGTTTACATTCACATCATTACTTGTCCCCCACAAAGTACCGTCATTTGCACCGTGACTTGACCAATATTTTATGCAATAATTTTTTTTAAAAAAATCACTATTTGTAACATTTGCCGGACTCTTATACGTTGTTGTATAATCAGAATCATATCCTTTTATTTCATCTACAAACGCCTTTGCATCAGATGTACCCGATGGAGTATTATTTTCCAATCCAACAGCTTTTTTCCCAGCAGCCTTAACAACTGTATTCGAAATCATCACCCCTGTAAGTGCCAATAAACAAAAATATCTTATTTTTTTTCTCATTTTATCTTTTCCTTTCTGTCTTATCTTTTAGTTACTCAACTTTCCCAGCATAAATCACCGAACATTGCTTGGATAAATCTAGCATGAGATGTCATCCAATTATATACTTGTTTTTTAATCATATCTGTGATTGTTGTAGAAAAAGTCCGTGTTATATTTACAAACAAAGTCATCAAACTCTGTAATGCATTTGTTAAATCCTTGTCCTGTATATCATCATAGAGTACGAAAAGTAATTCGCCATAACTATGCTAATAATAAAAACTGAAATACTTCAAAAGTGGAAATTCCGCAATTTATCGTGATATTAGATTTTCTCATCAGCTTTCCGATTTCTAACTCTCTAATTACGTAAAAAAACTTATTTTGGGTATTTTCATTTTGGTTCTTTTTGTATACCATAAAGTCTACAATAACAGTGTAAATCTGTTACCTGACGTAATCGTCCTAAGATCAGCGCTGCTTGTTTTAAAATGTCATTCTCCATTTTAAGCTGTTTGTTTTGTTTGCGAAGTTCAATAAGCTTCTGTTGTTCAGGAGAACGATTATCTTTCTCTTTGAAAGAACCTGAATTGTTTGCCTGCGCAATCCATTTATCCAAGAGAGAGTTGGCAATATCATATTCGCACACAATATCGCATTTACGTTTACCACTTCGATACAAATCTACGAGTTGCTGTTTAAATTCTGGCGTATAAGTACGCCTTGGCCTAGGCTGTTTTTTCTCGGGCATAATAAAACTTCCTTTCTTCATATGGATTTATTGTACATGCCCTTAAAAAATCTGTTTGGTTTATTATAACCAATTCACTTTTTTTTTCAATAGTTTTTGAGTGAATCGACGTTTTTTTTGAGTGAACGGCATAAATTTCATTTATAAGCATTTTTTTGTAAGCGATGAATGTGCGCCCAGCTAAGGGTATAGTATTTAACAGGTGGAAATCCTGTTCGTGTAAGGTATTAACCATACCAACGATAGCGAGTCTTGGATTGTAATTGGTAACAATTACGATTAAGCGTAGACAGTTAGGCGATAGGGTCATAAGGCAAATACAGCCCCGAAATCTTACCAAACTACTGTGCCGACAGCTTATTCATACTGGAAGGCAATACAAAGTTATGCGTTACGGTGAATATGACTTTGGCAGTACGGGGTCTCAAGGTCAGCCATGTCGTACAATGGTACTATATCAACTGGGAATTTTGTGGTATGCTTCCAATACAAGGAAGATGCCATAATGTTTTATAATCTTCTGTTAAAGCGAATGAAAGCCTTTAATTTAGAGATGTAAGAAAGTAAAACAAGGCTAATAAAATTTGGAAAGTATGCAGAGGAGAGTCGTAGAAAACAGAAATTAGGTAAGCCAGAGACATTCACGTTCCTTGGGTTTACTCATTATTGCTCCAAAGCAAAAGGCGGTTGGTTTAGAAAACCCAAAGATATACGTAAATATATATGGGTAGTTGAATTTTGATGATGTATTAGCTTTGCAAAGAACCGAATGCGTGAAAGCCGCACGTTCGGTTCTGTGAGGGGTATGGGGAGTAATCCCCAGTACGAAAACTGTTACGTGATCTTGGAATGTTTGACACATTGAAAAAGCAGATTACAGATGGTATGCCGGTACTGGCAACATGCGCAGGTTTAATCCTGCTTGCCTCTGAAATTGAAAATCAATCTTCTTCCTATTTTGGTACCATTCCTATGTGTGTAAGAAGAAATGCTTATGGTCGCCAGCTGGGGTAGTTTCCACACTACCGCACCGGTACAGACCATCGGCACAGACCATCGGCACAGTTCCTATGACCTTCATTCGTGCTCCTTATGTTACAAAGGTCGAAGACGGTGTAGAAGTATTGGCAGCTTTGGAAGACCAGATCGTGGGAGTCCGCTATAAGAATCAATTGGCATTTGCCTTCCATCCGGAACTGGATGAGGATACAAGTATCCATCAGGCATTTGTAAACATGTTATAAAAAAGAGCAACAAATGTTCAGAAAAATCTGTTCATTTGTTGCTCTTTCTTTATAACACTGTGCTCCTGTCCTCTCATATTCTAATTTTAAACTTTTGATTTCTTAAGCCATCTAGTTACCACTAAGCCAGCCACAACCATGACCACCATTACACCAGACATCATAGCCATCTCAACTTTGTCATAAGAAGTATCTTCTACATCCGATTGCGCTTTTTCTTTTATATTTGCAGGTGCAGTCTCTCTTTCTAAAGACTCCGACATACTCTGCTGATTATTGTCTACAAAAATAACTTCATCATTTTTTTTATCTTTTATCACGTTCTCACTTTTATAATATTCAAACGGCTCACAATTATTTTTTAAATAATATTGAATTAATGCCCCATCTTCTCCAGACACTTCATAGCCTCTTAAAAGTTTACTCACTTCCAAATTATCAACCTCATCCGATGTTACGATAAATGAGGTAGTAATACTTCCCCTCATTTTTCCATCACGCAAAACAGCCGGAATCAATACATAAGTTCCTTCAGCATCAGAAACAATTTCTTCATTCTCTTCCAAACAAGCAAGCTTCAACCGCTGTAGTTCTTCATCCTTGTACTTCTCCTGTTTGTCATACAATACTTTTACATGTTCCAACACCATGTTTTCCCCATCATACTCCTCTAATTCTGCAAGAAAAATGGCATCATAGACTAAATTATTTATTAAATCGTATATTGCATCAGCTGCATATAATGTTTTCACAGAACTATTTACAGCCAAACAAACAATAATTATACCTAACATTAAATATCTTTTTTTCATAAGTAACATTCCTTTCTTATTTTCGACAATTCACAAGTATCTCAAATTTCTACTTTTATTAAATTCTGAATCCATTGTGCCTCTTGTTCTGTCAAACGATAGTATCCCCCTTCCACAGCTATTATTCTGCAGCTATCAT
>CADBNB010000165.1 GCA_902795895.1 uncultured Lachnospiraceae bacterium
GGAATTGTGGACGGTATCATGATTACACCGGATAAGGGACTTACAGATTCTGCTATTGGATTATTCCCGGTTGGACTTGGAACAAGTAAAGTTACTTTAAGATGTGGTTCTGTGAAAAAGACATATCAAGTAAATGTTGTTGTCCCTGCTTCACAGATTAATGTACCTGACAGCATAACACTTCATAAAAATGAAAATGGAAAAAATATTGGTGCAACAATGTCGTATGATACAGGAAAATATTCACAAAATCAGTGGGAAAATTACGGTGATATTCTGTCTTATACAAGTTCAAACGAAAAAGTTGTAAAAGTATCTCCTGTTGGAGAATTGACGCCGATGTCTATTGGTAAAGCTGATATTACTGTTGAAGCAATTGGTAGTGGGGTGAAAAAGAAGGTTTCAGTGACTGTGGATAAGACAACAGTAGCTACACCAAATCCGGCTACAACACCAAATGTAAATGGAACACCTGATCCAAATGCTACACCTCAGCCATTTAGTACGCCGGTACCTGGAGCAACCTTTGCACCAGAACAGACTGCAGAACCAACAGTAACAGCAAAACCAACAGTAACAGCAAAACCGGTTAAAGTTGCAAAAGTATCCTTGACTTCAGTCAAAAATCTGAAAGGCAAGAAATTGCAGGTGAAATGGAAAAAGGCATTAGGAGCCAGTGGATATCGTGTAACCATAGCAACAAACAAGAAATTTACAATGAATAGTTGTATATTTAATGTTTCTAAAAAAACTACAACTAAGAAAATTTCTGGATTGCTAAAAGGAAAAGTATATTATGTCAAAGTCCAGGCATATAAGAAAGTCAATGGTAAAAAAATATATGGTAAACCATCGAAAATCAAAAAAATTAAAATAAAAAAATAAAAGCGGCTGTTCACTGATATGTAACCAGAATCATGGACACATATTTATGAATTAGGTTGAACTCATGGATGATTTCCTGTATTGAACAGGAGTCATCCATTTTGTTTTTTTATGTAATTAGTGGTTAAATACAGAAAATACATTAAAAACAAAAAATATAGTAGAATATTATATAATGTGGTGTTATAATGGAAAAGATGGCATGGAAAATGTCAAATATAATAATATGAAGACGAGTACGAGACTTCTAAAGAACAGATAAGGATGGAGATTTTAATTGAAGATAAAAGAGATTATCTGTTGTTTAGTGGTTTCGGCGTCTTCCAAACAAAAGGAGAGAAGGATATGTATAAAAGTTTTTCGATGGAATTAGCAGGGAAAACCCTTACTGTTGACGTAGGGCGTGTCGCTAAACAGGCAAATGGTGCTGTATTTATGCATTATGGGGAGACTACTGTATTATCTACAGCTACAGCATCAGAAAAACCAAGAGAGGGGATTGATTTTTTCCCATTAAGCGTAGAGTACGAAGAGAAGATGTACGCCGTAGGAAAGATTCCTGGAGGTTTTAACAAGAGAGAGGGAAAAGCATCCGAAAATGCAATTTTGACATCCCGTGTTATTGACCGTCCTATGAGACCGTTGTTCCCTAAGGATTATCGTAATGATGTTACATTAAATAACCTTGTAATGTCAGTAGATCCTGAATGTAGTCCTGAGCTTACAGCTATGCTTGGTTCTGCCATTGCAACAGCTATTTCAGATATTCCGTTTGATGGACCATGTGCTACTACACAGGTTGGTATGATTGACGGAGAGTTTGTTTTAAATCCTGGACAGGCACAGATGGAAGTGTCTGATTTAAAGCTTACGGTAGCTTCTACAAGTGAGAAAGTTATCATGATTGAAGCCGGAGCAAACGAAATTCCTGAAGAGAAGATGATTGAGGCAATTTATCTTGCACATAGCGTAAATCAGGATATTATCGCATTTATCAATCAGATTGTAGCTGAGTGTGGTAAGAAAAAGCATGATTATACAAGTTGTGCTATTCCTGAAGAATTATTTGCAAAGATTAAAGAGATGTTCCCACCTGAAAAAATGGAGGAAGCAGTATTTACAGATGATAAGATGGTGCGTGATGAAAATATCCGTGCAATCAAAGATCAGTTAGAAGAAGCATTCGCTGACAATGAAGAATGGTTAGGTTTGATTGACGAAGCTGTATATCAGTATCAGAAAAAGACGGTTCGTAAGATGATCTTAAAGGATCACAAGCGTCCTGACGGAAGAGAATTAACTCAGATTCGTCCAGTGGCAGCAGAGATTGATATTATTCCTAGAGTTCATGGTTCTGCTATGTTTACAAGAGGTCAGACACAGATTTGTAACGTTACTACATTGGCTCCTTTGGCAGAAGCACAGAAAATCGACGGATTAAATGATACTGTTACAAGTAAGAGATATATGCATCACTACAACTTCCCATCATACTCTGTAGGTGAGACAAAACCTTCCAGAGGACCGGGACGTCGTGAAATCGGACATGGTGCATTGGCTGAGAGAGCATTGATACCTGTACTTCCTAGCGAAGAAGAGTTCCCTTATGCAATCCGTAGTGTATCAGAAACATTTGAGTCAAATGGTTCAACATCTATGGCATCTACTTGTTCATCATGTATGTCGCTTATGGCAGCAGGTGTGCCAATCAAGCGTATGGTTGCCGGAATTTCTTGTGGATTAGTTACCGGTGAGACAGATGATGATTACGTATTGTTGACAGATATTCAGGGATTAGAGGACTTCTTCGGAGACATGGACTTTAAAGTAACAGGTACAACAGAAGGTATTACTGCAATCCAGATGGATATCAAGATCCATGGTTTGACTAGAGATATTGTGGAAGGTGCAATTAAGAGATGTCGTGAGGCAAGAATGTTCATCATGGATACATGTATGAAGCCTGCTATCAGCGCACCTAGAGAAGAATTAAGCAAGTACGCACCTAAGATTATCCAGCTTCAGATTGATCCTCAAAAGATTGGTGATGTAGTTGGGCAAAGAGGTAAGACAATCAATGCCATTATTGAACAGACTGGTGTTAAGATTGACATTACAGACGAAGGTGCAGTATCTGTATGTGGTACAGACGCAGAACTTATGACAAAGGCTGTAAAGATGATTGAAATTATTACATCAGAATTTGAAGAAGGACAGATTTTAGAGGGTGATGTAGTAAGTATTCGTGAGTTTGGAGCGTTTGTTGAATTTGCACCTGGTAAAGAAGGATTAGTTCACATTTCAAAGATTTCCGATGAAAGAATTAAACATGTAGAAGATGTTTTGACATTAGGAGATCATGTAAAGGTAGTATGCCTTGGAAAAGATAAAATGGGTAGAGTTAGTTTCAGTATTAAAGACTGTAAATAAGACCGAAAGTTAGTTAGAGAGTTAAAAGAAAAGAACCAAATTAAACAATGAATGAATATTTAAATAAATAGATGTTTGCGTAAGTGGACGTTTAAATTAGTAAATGGAAATATTTGTGAAAAGTGTTAAAAATTTGGTTCTTTTTTTGCGTTATTTTGTAAAATAATATGGTCTATAATTTTTATAATGGAATGTAAAGCATGACAAAGATGAAAAGAAATTGCAAAATAAACACACAAAAAGCGAAGATAAAAAAATAGAATTTTGCTAAAAGTAAAAAAAACTAGAAAATTGTAATTGGATTTAATAAAAATGTAATATAAATCAAAAAAAAATGAAAATAAAAATAGAATATTGTGAAAATGCACAAAAGTACTTGAAATTTTAGAATTCACCTAGTATAATATAGATAGATTTTAGAAAAATTGCAAAACGTGAACA
>CADBNB010000166.1 GCA_902795895.1 uncultured Lachnospiraceae bacterium
CAACTACCATCCACATAACCAACCCTTTTGAGCCAGATTTTCACTTACAATTAGAAGAAACAGAACCACTTCCTGATTTCTTTACTACCTGCGAATCTGCCAAAGAACTTTATCTTACTTTTCCATCGGTTCATCTACCTCATATCTATAAAATAACGGCCACGTTAACTCTCGAGAAAATTTCCTTCGAAAATACGGTTACTAATACACATAATATTAACGGAAACAACGCTAATACATCTACAATCAACCAAGACCGCATCGTATATTTAGAAGAAACAATAAAAAGAGCCTCCACCCAGTACAATGCGCTGATGGAAACAGCTCAAAAGTACCGGGCAGAAGCTCAGAAATGGCACAATCTATATATATCTTCTATTTCACCAAAATAGAAGAACCATATACTTTCCTATTGCAAACAAACCCAAATCTTAGATAGCATGCAAGTTTTTCAATGAAATATCCATAATAGCAGAAGAATGTGTCAAAGCACCACATGACATATAATCCACGCCTGTCTCAATAATATCTTTCACACGCTCTGCAGTTACATTGCCGGAACACTCTGTTTCGGCTCTTCCGTCAATAAGTGCAACGGCTTTTTTCATAGTTTCATTGTCCATGTTATCAAGCATAATAATATCGGCACCAGCATCAATTGCTTCCTGTACCTGCTCCATAGTTTCTACTTCTACTTCAATCTTACGCACAAATGGAGCATATTCTCTTGCCATATCTACAGCCCTCTTAATACTTCCAGCTGCACCGATATGGTTATCTTTAATCAAAACACCATCTGAAAGATTTAATCTGTGGTTTGTTCCACCACCAACGCGAACTGCATATTTTTCGAAAATACGCATATTCGGTGTAGTTTTTCTCGTATCCAATAACTTAATCTTAGCATCGCCAAGCAAATCTACCAATTTTCTTGTATGAGTAGCAATACCACTCATTCTCTGTAAATAGTTAAGTGCAACTCTCTCTCCGGTTAAGATTGTTCTGATATCTCCTGTCACTTTTGCCATCAACTGACCATTCTTTACAACGTCACCGTCTTTTACATACATTTCTACTTTTGTATTTTCATCTAACAGATGGAACACGCGCTCAAAAATCTGAATTCCGGCAACTACACCATCCTGCTTGCAAAGAAGCTCTGCTTCACCAAGCTTATCCTCTCTCATAATGGCATTTGTAGTCACATCTTCACTAGTGATATCCTCTTTTAATGCCATCCATAAATACTCATCTACATTAATCTTCATCGTCGCCATGTTATACATTTTTCTGATCCATCCTTTCCATCTCTTCCAGAACCATGGTTTTATATTCTTCTTCCAATTTGTCTAAGTCGTCGTATTTTTTCAAATCGATTTCTTTGTCGTAATCAATATCTTCCCAAGTCACAACAATCTGCTTTGCCGCAGCCTCTGCAAACACAAGACTTTCCAATAACGAATTACTAGCCAGTCGGTTTGCTCCGTGAACGCCATTACAACTGGTTTCACCGATGGCATACAGATGCTCCATGGAAGTCTTACTGTCAATATCCACCCAGATACCACCCATATAATAATGCTGTGCCGGTGTCACCGGAATACATTCTTTTGCAGGATCATATCCTTCTTCTAAACATTTCTTATATATATTAGGGAAGCGTTTTTTAATCTCGGCTTCTCCCATATCTTTCATAGATAACCACACAAACTTTGTGCCGTCTTTTTCCATCTGTTCGCGTATCTTTCCTGTCAACACATCTCTTGGCAAAAGTTCATCCACAAAACGCTCCATGTTTTTATTGTAAAGTTTTGCTCCTTCTCCACGTACAGATTCGGAAATCAAAAATCTTCTGCCCGGCTTTTCCGAATAAAGGGTTGTAGGATGAATCTGCACATAATTTACATCCTTCAGTGCAATTCCATGCTTCAAAGAAATCGCCAAGGCATCTCCTGTCAAATGCGGAAAATTGGTAGAATGTTCATACAATCCTCCAATACCGCCACAGGCAAGCACTACATAATTTGCACGAATTTCCTCTATCGTATCATCCTGATGTTTCACAATTAATCCATAACAGGTATTGTTATGACAGATCAAATCAATCATAGTCGTGTATTCTAAAATTTTGACATTTTCCCTCTCAGTCACACGCTGCCAAAGTTTTGTACTGATTTCCTTTCCAGTCAGGTCTTCGTGATACAAAATTCTGGAAGTAGAATGTGCTCCTTCTCTCGTATATACAAGCTTTCCGTTTTCATGCTGAAAATCAACGCCATAAGAAATCAATTTCTTAATGGTGTCCGGTGATTTACGAATCATCAGATCCACAGACTCTTTATTATTTTCATAATGACCTGCTCTCATAGTGTCTTCAAAATAAGAATCATAATCATCCTCATCCTTTAAGACACAGATACCTCCCTGTGCCAAAAACGAATCACTATGTTCCACATTTTCTTTTGTAATCATCAATATATTTGTGCTTTCCGGTAATTGCAGGGCACAATAAAATCCTGCCGCACCGGTTCCTACTATGACTACATCTATTTTTCCTTGCTCAACTTGTTTCATGGCAATAACCTTCCAATCTCCGTCCGCTGCATCCATTATAGTTCCAATCTTTTCTAACAAAATTAAAGTATTTCTATATAACCAAATGCAAGCCCTTTTCTCAAAAGTATAGCACAGTTTCATAGTAGAAACAAGAAAGAGTTTGTGTAAATTAGGTCAAGCACTTTGGAGCTTTATAGTATGAAGTTTCTTATGTAGCAGGAAATTGCATCGCAATTTCCTATTACATAAAAAAGAGCCACCATTATTCATAGCGACTCTTTCAAAATTCACTTTAATTATGCAAGTTTAAGTGTATTTAATTTCACTCCAGGTCCCATTGTAGAAGCCAATGTTACGCTTCTTAAGTACTGACCTTTGCATGATGCCGGCTTTGCTTTGTTGATAGCATCCATCAATGTTGCAAAGTTATCATTTAACTGTTCCTCTGTGAAAGAAGCCTTTCCTACAGGAACATGAATAATATTAGCTTTGTCCAATCTGTATTCGATCTTACCTGCTTTAATATCAGCTACAGCTTTTGTAACATCCATTGTAACAGTACCAGCTTTTGGGTTTGGCATTAAGCCCTTAGGTCCGAGTACACGTCCTAAACGACCTACAACACCCATCATGTCTGGAGTTGCAACTACAACGTCAAAATCCAACCATCCTTCGTTCTGGATCTTTGGAATTAACTCATCTCCACCAACGAAATCTGCACCTGCTGCCTGAGCCTCAGCTACCTTATCTCCCTTAGCGAATACAAGATCTCTAACTGTCTTACCTGTTCCGTGTGGTAATACTACCGCACCACGAACCTGCTGATCTGCATGTCTTCCGTCTACTCCAAGACGAATATGAGCTTCTACAGTTTCATCAAATTTTGCAACTGCTGTCTTCTTTATAAGATCTACAGCCTCAGCCACATCGTATAATGTCTCACGATTAATTAACTTTGCGGCCTCTGTATACTTCTTACCTCTTTTCATTTTATAAC
>CADBNB010000167.1 GCA_902795895.1 uncultured Lachnospiraceae bacterium
CACACCGTGTACGCACTGCGGGAATGTCGTTATCCAAGAAAAATCTATCTCGAAATTCTTGTATAAAAAGACTCCGAGAGAACATATCTTTCAAAAGGAGGAGCATTATGAAGAGATGTAGGTTTTATAAGTATTTTTGGTGCATTGTATTATGTATGGCATGTTTCATTGGTGGAATTGCAATTTACGAGAAAAAAGGAAGTATGGATATATCACAGGCAAAAACAGTGTCGCCAGTGAAAAAGTACGGAAAACTAACTGTTTCAGGTACTGCATTAGTTGGAGAAAACGGTAAGAAAATTCAGATAAAGGGAGTAAGTACCCATGGAATCAATTGGTATCCACAGTACGTCAATAAAAAGACATTTAAGCATTTAAGGGATTCTTGGAAAGTCAATGCTGTCCGATTGGCAATGTATACTGAGGAATACAATGGGTATTGTAGCGGCGGTGACAAAAAAGAACTAAAAAAGACCGTTTGTAAAGGTGTGGATGCTCTTACGGAACTTGGAATGTACGCCATTATTGACTGGCATATTTTAAGTGATGGAAATCCCAATACCCATGTAAAAGACGCAAAAAAATTCTTTAGCTCTATGGCAAAAAAATACAAAGACCAAAACAATGTGATTTATGAGATTTGTAATGAGCCAAATGGAGGAACTACCTGGTCACAGATTAGAAAATATGCAAAGAAAATCATTCCGGTGATTCGCAAGCAAAATCCGGATGCCATTATCATTGTGGGAACACCAAGCTGGGATCAGGAAGCAGACAAGGCGGTAGAAAATCCATTATCTTACGATAATATTTTATATGCCCTTCATTTTTATAGCGCCACTCATAAGACTGATTTGAGAAAGGTAGCAAAAGAAGCGTTGAAATCTGGTCTTCCATTGTTCGTTTCGGAATTTGGTATTTGCGATGCTTCGGGAAATGGTTCGGTAGATAAAAAAGAGGCGGAGAAATGGCTGAAACTCTTAAAAAAATATCATGCGGGATATGTAATTTGGAATCTTTCCAATAAAGATGAATCATCAGCTCTCATAAAGTCAGATTGTACAAAACTGTCTGGATGGACGAGTAAAGAATTGACAGTAGAGGGCAGATGGTATAAAAAATGGTAGATAGTTGTATTTTTGGTGAGATTTGCTATAATTGAAGATAAGTGGGTGCAAAAAGACGGTATGTGTTGATGAAATATCGTTTTCCATTGCATCAAAAAAGAATATATTGATATTCTTTTGGAACTTTTTATACAAGAATTTCTAGAGAACATATTTGGGGAAAAGGGGAAGAAAACATGGAAAAAGTATCATTTCGAGTTAAACTTGGAGTTATGGATTTATACCGATTTTTAATGACATATAATTATAAAAGTTTCGGAGGTATTTTTGGAGTACTGATCAGTGTGGCATGTCTTATGTTGCTGGTAGTATCTTTTCATGACAATACCCCGCAGATGAATTTAGTTTTGTTAGCTTTGGGATTGTTATTTACCGTGATACAGCCGGTGATGATTTGGAAAAAAGCTGCGACTCAGGTTGTGAAAAATCCGGTATTTCAAGAGGAATTAGAATATGAGCTTTCTAAGGATGGAATTTCTATCCGACAAAAAGATGTGGAACAAAAAGTAATGTGGAACCAGATATTCAAAGTGGCAGAAGACAAAAAGCAAATTTTAGTTTACACATCAAGAGTGAATGCTTGTATCTGGCCAAAAGCACAGATTCAGGAACAGTTAGAACATGTAAAGACTATGCTTAAGTCAAGGAACGACTGGGCAAATGAACAAGATACAAATGCTGGAGAGGAGAACCCATGTTAATAGAAAGTACTAAGACCGAGGATACCTTTGATGCCGGATTTCGCTTGGGACAGCAGGCAAAAGCCGGAGAAGTGTATTGTTTACTTGGAGATTTAGGCGTTGGAAAAACAGTATTTACCCAGGGGTTTGCGAAGGGGCTGGAAATCGAGGAACCGGTTTCCAGTCCCACATTTACGATTGTGCAGACCTATGAAGATGGCAGACTTCCATTTTATCATTTTGATGTTTATCGCATTGCAGATGTGGAAGAGATGGATGAAATCGGATATGAGGATTATGTTTACGGTGAAGGAGTTTCCTTTATCGAATGGGCAAATCTGATTGAGGAGATTTTGCCTGAGAACAGAACCGTCATTACTATAGAAAAAGATTTGGAAAAAGGATTTGATTACCGAAAAATAACGATTGAGTTTCCTGAAGATACACCTTAATGCTCAATACATTGATGAGATAGTTTGAAATAGGTAGTATCGCCAAAAAAATGACGGGAAATGTAATATCATTATGTCCTCAAAGAGTTTTTTTATAAGAATTTCGAGAGGACATATATTATTGGAGGATATATATGAGAATTTTAGCAATTGATAGTTCAGGATTAGTGGCATCGGTAGCTATTTTGGAAGATGACAGTATGTTGGCGGAATACACGCTGAATTATAAAAAAACGCATTCCCAGACATTGCTTCCTATGTTGGACGAAATCGTAAAACAGATGGACTTTGACATGGAAACCATTGATGCGATTGCAGTATCTGCGGGACCTGGTTCCTTTACAGGACTTCGTATCGGCTCTGCAACAGCAAAAGGTCTTGGACTTGCACTGAAAAAGCCGATTATCCCTGTGCCTACCGTTGATGGTTTGGCATATAATTTGTGCGGAGTGAAGGAAGTGGTATGTCCACTGATGGATGCCAGAAGAAATCAGGTGTATACCGGGTTGTATTCCTTTGAGGAAAATAAAATGAATACATTGATTCCGCAGGAGGCGGTAGCTATTGAGGAAATCGTTAAGAGCGTAAATGAGCATGGCGCTCCTGTTGTATTTTTAGGCGATGGAGTTCCTGTACAGAAAGCTTTTCTTGAGGAACATGTTACGGTCCCTTATCGTTTTGCACCATCACACATGGCAAGACAAAGAGCCGGAGCTTTAGGCGCATTGGCATTTCAGTTATATGAAGCCGGAATTGTAGAAGAAGCAAGAGAACACAAGCCGGATTATTTACGTTTGTCTCAGGCAGAGCGTGAACGGATGGAACGGGAAAAAAAGAAAGCGTGAGAATATGCAGATTAGAGCGATGATGGAAGCTGATCTTCCGAAAGTATGCGCCATTGAAGCGGAAAATTTTTCTATGCCATGGAGTTATGACAGCTTTTTAGATTCCTTAAAGGATGAGAAAAATGTATATATCGTGGCGGAAGAACAGGGGGAAATCCTTGGTTACTGCGGTATGTGGGGTGTAGTTGGAGAAGGTCAGATTAACAATGTTTCTGTATCAAAAAAACACCAGAACAAAGGCGTTGCTACGGCATTGTTTCAAAGATTTTTAGAAGAAGGCAGAAAAAAAGGGATAAAAAGCTTTACATTGGAAGTACGGGAAAGTAATGCCCCTGCTATCGCGATTTATGAAAAATTTCATTTTCAGGTTGCAGGTATCCGAAAGAATTTTTATGAGCGTCCGGTGGAAAATGCAGTGATTATGTGGCTTAATGAGGAATAATCTTCCATTTTTTGAAAAAATCCACTATTTGAGAAGAGCGAAAAATGTCGTATACTGAGAGCGTATTTGAGTCGAGCCATTTATGGAGGTGCGGAATATGGGAAACAATATGCAATGCAATTGTTGTGGAAAGTATATGAAATTTCAGCAGGACATTCCTATGGAGGACTATGTGGTAGTTCGTAAACAGTGGGGATATTTTTCTGGAAAAGATGGAGAAATGGATCAGTTTGTTTTATGTGAAGCCTGTTATGATAAGATGATAGAAAACTTTAAAATTCCGATAAAGCGAGAAATCGTAACGGAACTATTATAGAAAGGACAGATAGATGTTAGATGTATGTTTACTTGGAACCGGGGGCATGATGCCATTGCCGAGAAGATGGCTTACTGCGCTGATGACGAGGTTGAATGGCAGCAGTCTGCTCATTGATTGTGGTGAGGGAACCCAGATTGCTATTCGTGAAAAAGGATGGAGCGTTCATGATATTGATACCATTTGTTTTACTCATTATCATGGGGATCATATCAGTGGACTTCCGGGATTATTATTATCCATGGGAAATGCGGACCGGACAGAACCGGTGACGTTAGTTGGACCAAAAGGATTAGAACGAGTGGTAAATGCACTAAGAGTCATTGCACCGGAACTTCCTTTTGAGCTTAAATTTGTGGAAATCACAAGTCCCTATGAAAAGCTTGAAATCAACGGATATCATATTGAAACATTTCGGGTGAAGCACAATGTCACCTGTTACGGATATACTATAAATGTTCCCCGTGGCGGTAGATTTCTTCCTGAAAAAGCAAGGGAATTAAACATTCCGCAAATATTATGGGGGAAACTTCAAAAAGGGGAGACGGTTACTTCGGAAGAAGGCGTGACATTTACGCCGGATATGGTACTTGGACCACCAAGAAAAGGTATTAAACTTACCTATTGTACAGATTCAAGACCTTTGCCGGTGATTGCCCAACAGGCGAAAAATGCAGATTTATTTATATGTGAGGGAATGTATGGTGAGCCTGAGAAACAGGCGAAAGCAGTAGGAAATAAGCATATGACATTTTATGAGGCGGCAGAACTTGCGAAGGAAGCTGGTGTGGCTGAATTGTGGCTGACACATTACAGTCCTTCCCTTTCTTATCCGGAAAATTACAAAGAGGAAGTGCGTAAAATCTTCCCGAGAACAGTGATTTCCAAGGATAAACGCAGCGTTTTGCTGGAATTTGATAAGAACGAATAAAATGCCGATAATTATTTCATAAGGGGGAGTATTATGAAGAATAAACAGAAAACAATGTGGACCATTATCGTGATGGTTGTAATTGTAATTGCAGTAACGTTAGTATTTTGGCAGATTATTGAAAAGAAGCGCACCCAGTCTGGTGAACTGGAAAAAAGTAAAGTGCAGGAAGTAAATGCAATTCTTAAAAAGGATTTTGTGAATGATTATCCTGCCACACCTAGGGAAGTAGTAAATCTTTACAGCAGAATTTCCAGTTGCCTTTACAATCAGAAACTTTCGGACAATGATTTTAAAGCACTTGTTCAGAAGATGCGATTGATGTTTGATGACGAGTTGTTGACGAAAAATCCGGAGGAAATACAGATTCAGGAATTACAAAATGAAGTAAAAGAATTTCGTGATGAGAAAAAATATATGTCCAGTTACACTGTGGATAAAAACAGTGCGGTGGAAAAGGGAAAGGTAGATGGCAGAGCGTGTGCTTCTTTGAAAGCTTCGTATTTGATTTCAAATGGTAAGGATGGTTATACAAAGAGTTACGAACGCTTTGTGTTAAGAAAAGATAATGACGGAAAGTGGAAGATATTAGGTTGGGAATTGGTTTCTGGGGATGCAGGTAATAATGAAGAATAGAGATGAGGTTGCAAGTTATGAATAAACCAGAGAAAGATGTACTTATTTTAGGAATAGAATCTTCATGTGACGAAACCGCCGCAGCAGTTGTGAAAAATGGAAGAGAGGTACTATCAAATGTAATTTCTTCGCAAATTGAACTGCATAAGCTGTACGGAGGTGTCGTTCCGGAAATTGCATCAAGAAAACATATTGAAAAGATTAATCAGGTAATTGAGGAAGCACTTGAAGAGGCTTCTGTTACTTTGGATGATATTGATGCCGTTGCAGTAACTTACGGACCGGGATTGGTTGGTGCGCTGCTTGTGGGTGTTGCTGAAGCAAAGGCTATTTGCTATGCAAAGAAAAAGCCTTTGGTTGGAGTGCATCATATTGAAGGACATGTATCAGCAAATTATATAGAACACAAAGATTTAGAACCACCATTTTTATGCCTCATTGTATCAGGAGGACATACCCATTTGGTTTTGGTAAATGATTATGGTGAGTATCAGATTATTGGACGTACAAGAGATGATGCGGTAGGAGAAGCATTTGATAAAGTTGCCAGAGCCATAGGACTTGGATATCCTGGTGGACCTAAAATAGATAAATTGGCAAAGGAAGGAAATTCAAATGCCATTAAGTTCCCTCGTGCAAAAATTGAGGGTGCACCTTATGATTTTAGCTTTAGTGGTATCAAATCAGCAGTTTTAAATTATATCAACGGTTGCCAGATGAAAGGGGAAACTGTAGTGGAAGCAGATGTGGCTGCTTCTTTCCAAAAGGCAGTTACGGATGTTTTGGTTGAAAAAACCATGTTGGTTGCAAAGGAATACAATATGAAAACGGTAGCCATTGCCGGAGGTGTAGCATCAAACTCTGCCCTTCGTCAGGCTATGGAAGAGGCATGTAAAAAAGAAGGATACACATTGTCATACCCATCCCCTATTTTCTGCACGGACAATGCTGCCATGATCGGTGTGGCAGGCTATTATGAATATATGGCTGGAACCCGTCATGGATGGGATTTGAATGCCGTGCCAAATTTGAAGATTGGGCAGAGATAAAGGGCTTGATGAGATTTGAAAGCCGTACCGGAGTTGAAGATTAGACAAAGATGGTGTAATGGAAGGATTGTCAATAATGTGTATAATCTGAAAACTGAACATAGATAGAGGAGAAATATATGAAAACAACAGCTATAGTTTTGTCTGCGGGAAAAGGCAGCAGAATGAAAAGTAATGTTCCGAAACAATATTTGCAGCTTTCGGGTTACCCTATCATTTATTATAGCTTGAAAGCCTTTCAGGATAGTTTTGTGGACGAGATTATTCTTGTATGCGGCGAGAGTGATATTGAGTATTGTAGAAAAGAAATCGTGGAGCGTTATGGCTTTTCAAAAGTTGTGGATATCGTTGCCGGTGGAAAAGAGCGATATAATTCTGTTTATAATGGTCTTCAAAAGATTTCTGCTACGGATTATGTTTATATTCACGACGGTGCGAGACCGTTTATAACGGAAGATATTTTGGCGCGTGTTCAAAAACAGGTTGAACAATACAAAGCCTGTGTAGTTGGCATGCCTGTGAAAGATACCATAAAAATCGTGGACGATATGCAAAATGTATCAGACACACCTGAGAGGAAATATGTGTGGCAGGTGCAGACACCACAAGTGTTTTCCTATGAGCTTATTATGGATGCGTACAAAAAATTATATGATTGCAAGCAGGAAAATGTGACTGATGATGCCATGGTTGTGGAACAGATGACGGAGCAAAAAGTACGTTTGGTAGAGGGAAGTTACGAAAATATAAAAATAACAACCCCGGAAGATATCGAAGTTGGAATGGCAATTCTTCAAAGAAGATAGGCGTTATCCTGTGATTAACATAGGGATTGATTTTGGGATTTTTGTGATTAAAATAGGAATTGATTTGTTGAAATTAAGAAAGAACTATCCATGGTGGTTTGAAGTAGTTTAAAATTAAGCAAAACATTTCAGTGATATGACGGCTTTTGAATAGGTTGTGAAAACGAGAAAGTGCCATAAATACTAGAAAAAAACATAAAGTTTAAAAAAATATAAAAAAATTTAAAAAAAGTGTTGACAAACATGTAGCACAATGTTAAACTAAATGAGCAAGTTACGGAGAGGTATCGAAGAGGCCATAACGAGGCGGTCTTGAAAACCGTTTGTCCGCAAGGACAC
>CADBNB010000168.1 GCA_902795895.1 uncultured Lachnospiraceae bacterium
AGGATGCGCAGACCGCGGAGATGGAGTTAATTGCTGCGCAATACCGCGGTCGCGCTAGAGTTTTGCAAGCAAAACTCTTTGTTCTTTATAGGACACTATAAATCATTAAAGATTATATATAGGTATCGGGACTTTGTAAGAAAAAAAGTTAATAATAGAGAAGGATGTGTATTTATGGCAAAAGAATTAGAAAAGACATACAATCCTCAAGACATTGAGGAGAGATTGTATTCTAAGTGGATGGAAAATAAGTATTTCCATGCGGAGGTAGATCGTAGTAAGAAACCTTTTACGATTGTTATGCCACCTCCAAACATTACAGGTAAGCTTCACATGGGACATGCACTTGATAATACTATGCAGGATATTTTAATCCGTTTTAAGCGTATGCAGGGTTACAATGCACTTTGGGTTCCTGGAACTGACCATGCAAGTATTGCAACAGAGGTTAAAGTTATCAATGCCTTAAAAGAAAAAGGTATTGATAAAGAGGAACTTGGTAGAGAAGGTTTTCTTGAAAAAGCCTGGGAATGGAAAGAAGAATACGGTGGAACAATTACAAGCCAGTTAAAGAAGATTGGTTCTTCCTGTGATTGGGACAGAGAGCGTTTTACTATGGACGAAGGCTGTTCAAAGGCTGTAGAGGAAGTATTCTGTAAGTTACATGAAAAAGGATTGATTTACAAAGGCTCTCGTATCATCAACTGGTGTCCGGTTTGTCAGACATCTATTTCTGATGCTGAAGTTGAGCATGAAGAGCAGGCAGGACATTTTTGGCATATCAATTATCCAATCGTTGGAGAAGAAGGAAGATTTGTAGAAATCGCTACTACAAGACCAGAAACATTGCTTGGAGATAGTGCGGTAGCTGTTCATCCTGATGATGAAAGATATAAGGATTTAATTGGCAAGAAGGTACTTCTTCCATTGGTAAATAAGGAAATTCCGGTTGTTGCAGATTCTTATGTAGACAAGGAATTTGGAACAGGTGTTGTTAAGATTACACCTGCACATGACCCTAACGACTTTGAAGTAGGAAAGAGACATAACCTTCCTGAAATCAATGTGATGAACGATGATGCCACAATCAATGAAAAAGGTGGAAAATACGCAGGTATGGACCGCTATGAGGCAAGAAAAGCAATCGTTAAAGATCTTGAGGAACTTGGATTGTTAGTGAAAGTGGAAGACCATACTCACAACGTTGGTACTCATGACAGATGTAAGACTACTGTTGAGCCAATGATTAAACAGCAGTGGTTCGTAAAGATGGAAGAGCTTGCAAAACCAGCGGTAGAAGCACTTAAGAACAAAGACCTTAAGTTTGTACCGGAGCATTTTGATAAGACATATTTACACTGGTTGGAAGGTATCCGTGACTGGTGTATTTCAAGACAGTTATGGTGGGGACACAGAATTCCTGCTTACTACTGTGATAAATGTGGTGAAGTTGTGATTGCTAGAAGCGACAACAAACCAACGGTTTGTCCAAAGTGTGGTTGTGAACATATGACACAGGATCCGGATACATTGGATACATGGTTCAGTTCTGCATTATGGCCATTCTCAACTCTTGGCTGGCCTGAAAAGACAGAAGAGCTTGATTATTTCTATCCTACCAATGTATTGGTAACAGGTTATGATATCATTTTCTTCTGGGTAATCCGTATGGTATTCTCAGGAATTGAGCAGATGGGTAAAACACCATTTGATACGGTATTGATTCATGGTCTTGTTCGTGACTCACAGGGACGTAAGATGAGTAAATCTCTTGGAAACGGTATTGATCCTTTGGAAATCATCGGTCAGTATGGTGCAGATGCTCTTCGTTTGACATTGATTACCGGTAATGCACCAGGAAATGATATGCGTTTCTACATGGAGCGTGTTGAGGCAAGCCGTAACTTTGCAAACAAAGTATGGAATGCATCACGTTTCATTATGATGAACCTTGAAAAGGGTGGAGATTTGTCAAATGTATCATTGAAGGATTTGACACAGGCAGATAAGTGGATTATCTCAAAAGTTAATCAGTTGACAAAAGATGTTACTGATAATATGGAAAGTTATGAACTTGGTATTGCGGTACAAAAGATTTACGACTTTATCTGGGAAGAATTCTGTGACTGGTACATTGAAATGGTGAAACCAAGACTTTACAGCGATGAAGATACAACAAAATCAGCTGCATTATGGACACTTAAGACAGTTCTTATCCAGTCATTGAAATTATTGCATCCATACATGCCATTTATCACAGAGGAAATCTTCTGTACATTGCAGGAAGCAATCGGTGAATGTGAGAAAGACTCAATTATGATCACTGCATGGCCAGAGTTTAAGAAGGATTGGGATTTCGCTGCAGATGAAAATGCGGTAGAGACAATCAAGGCAGCAGTTAAGGGCATTCGTAACGTGCGTGCAGAAATGAATGTTCCACCTAGCAAGAAGGCTATGGTTTATGTAGTTTCTGAAGATGCTGAAATCAGAGAAATCTTTGAGACAAGCAAGTTGTTCTTCGCTACTCTTGGATATGCCAGTGAAGTGCTTATTCAGGCAGATAAGAACGGTATTGCTGATGATGCAGTATCTACTGTAATTCACGGTGCAACGATTTACATGCCATTTGCTGAATTGGTAGATATCGAGAAAGAAATTGAACGTTTACAGAAAGAACAGAAACGTTTAGAAGGCGAGCTTAAGCGTGTAAACGGAATGCTAAGCAATGAAAAATTCGTAAGCAAAGCTCCACAGGCTAAAATTGACGAAGAAAGAGCAAAATTAGAAAAATATACAAACATGATGGCTCAGGTAACAGAGCGTTTGGCTACACTTGAGAAAAAATAGTTAAAACTCTGATGAGGGTAGAGAAGAAATGAGAACATCTCTACCCTCAATTGTATTTTTGGAATTCTTGCAAAAATCCCAAAATTGAAGTATAATAGAATGGTAAAAATAGTAAATATTTTTTTAGGGGGGTGAAAGAATGGCAGCAGAGAAAAAAGTTCGAGTAATATGCGCAAATGATGGATTGTCTGCCGACATTATTGTTTCGCCTACAGAAGGGGAGTCTGTTGAATATAAAGAATTGATGGATGAATTAACAAATACTGGGGTTAAGTATGGTATTATGACAGATGTTCTTCATGAGATTATTGAATATCGGCGTTACAATATTGAAATCAGGGTTGCTGAGGGGAAAGCACCTACAAACGGTGAAGATGGATATTATGAATATTTATTCGATACGAATGTCGAAATAAAGCCTAAGATTCTTGCGGATGGTTCGGTAGATTATAAAAGTATGGGAGAAGTTCCTGTTGTTCAGGAAGGACAGGAATTGGTAAGATATATTCCAGCGACAAGTGGGAAAGAAGGAATAAGTGTATACGGAAATCCTATAGTTGGAAAAAGAGGACAGGAATTACATGCATTATCTGGAAAAGGTTTTGTTTTAAATGACACAAGAACTTTGTATACAGCAGCTGTTACCGGAAAAGCAACCCTTAAAGATAACTGGCTGGAGGTTACAAATGTTTTGGTAGTTGACCATGATGTAACACCTTCTACTGGAGGAATTTCATTCGCAGGAGATGTTATTATCAAGGGAAATGTATTAACAGGTGCGGAAGTTCATGCAAATGGAAATATTGAAGTGAATGGTTGTGTTGAGGCAGTTACTATTGTTGCGGGAAAAAACGTAGTGTTAAAAAATGGAATGCAGGGAAATGGTAAAGGAAAAATAACTGCCGGCGGAGAAGTGAGTGGAAAATTTTTTGAACAGGTTAGCATAGAAGCAAAAGGTGATGTTCATGCAAATGCATTGATGAATTGTAAGGTGAAATGCGAAGAAAATGTACAGGTTTCAGGCAGATTTGGTGTTATCATTGGTGGAAATGTTCATGCTTATCGTCAGGTGGAGGCAACTACAATTGGAAATCTTAATGAAATAAAAACATCAATAGAAGTTGGCGTGAGAGATGATATGCAGGCTAAGATGCGTAAACTTGATGAAAAACAGGCAGAATTACAAAAAGAATTGGAAAAAATCAAGTCAGCCAATGAAAAAGTATTAGAGATGCTTAAGCAGTATCCGGATAATGAGCAGTTAAAACAGAACAAGATGAGTATTATGCGTACTAAGATTTCGAAAGAGGCTGTTTATACCGAAAATCAGAAAGCGAGAGAAGAAATGCTTAAAATCATCGGAAAAACAGTTAATCCCAAAATTTATGTGAATAAATCTATTTATGCAGGTTCTATACTGACAATCAATGGAGTTACACAGATTATCAAAAGTGAAAACTATAATGTTAATTATTATAGGAATGGTATTGAGCTTTCCTTCCAACCAAACATATAATAAAAGATATCCTCACCTCATATTGAGGTGGGGGTTTTCATTTTAAAAGTGTTTTTATGGAAAAATTGCGAGGGATGTCGTATTTATGCGAATGCTGACGATAAAAAAAGTTGAAAAACTATTGACTTTTTACTAGTCAGGCAAGTATCATTAAATGAGTATAAGATATTATTGTTAGGATTAAAAGAATTAGTTTAGATATATAAGTTTCAGTTAAATCAAAGTTAGATAAGTCGGAGGTTATTATGCTTAATTTTGAAGAAGAGTTAAAGAAATTTCAGCCAAGTCCTGAAGTAGATGAATTGGAAGATACAATAGACCGTGAAAATTCGGCAGATGTGACAGAGTTATTGAAAGAGATTTTAAATAATAGAAATTAACAGATAGATTACCAGATAGGAAGAGATCATATGAGATGTCCATATTGTGGAAAGGAAACAACCTTTCGAAGAAAAGTTTGTAGTTCATGTAATGCAGATATTAGTAGATATAGAAAAATAGTTAGTATTTCAAATAAATATTATAATGATGCGATTTATAAAGCCAGGGTGCGTGATTTATCCGGAGCCATTGTATCATTAAAAAACAGCTTGCAGGTAAATAAGTTAAACACAAATGCGAGAAACCTTTTGGGGTTGATATATTTAGAGTTAGGAGAGACAGTATTAGCACTTTCGCAGTGGGTTATTAGCAAAAATTATCAGGATGAAAATAATAGAGCTGATTATTATTTGAAGATTGTGCAGAGTAATGCTTCTCAATTATCGGAAATCAATGCCAATATTAAAAAGTTTAATTACGCATTATCGCAAGCAAACGCAGGAAATTTTGATGTTGCCATTTTGCAACTTAAGAAAGTTATTTCAGCGGAACCAAGGTATTTAAAGGCGCATCAGTTGCTTGCACTGTTATATATGCAAAAGGGAGATAATGAAAAAGCGGCAAGAGGTCTTAGAAAGGCACAGCAGATTGATATTTCAAATACAACCACTCTTCGTTATCTGGCAGAGTTAGGACTTAATCCTAGTGCTGTTAAAGTAGAGCGTGAGATAGCAAAGAGAAATCAAATAAAAGGGCAGGAATTGGAAAATGCAGAAGAACCGCAGTTTGCCAGTCCAGGACCTATTTTAAGAGATGGAAAGATCAATAAATGGTCATTTATTTATTTGTGTATTGGATTAGCGATTGGTTTTTTAAGTGTAGTATTTTTAGTACTTCCAAATCGAGAAAATGCAATCGTTCGGGAATACAATGCTGAAGCAGTTGAGATGGCTGAAGAACAGTCAAATCTTTTATCACAGATTCAGACTTTGGAAAATGACAAAGACAATTTAAATACAAAGATTTCAGAACTAAATGATGAAATAAAAACCTTACAGGAAGCGGCACTTGATGTAGTTGCATTTAATAAGTTCTTAAAGGGTGTTAATCTATATATTTCAGGAGAAGAGGAAGAAGCAGCAGCATTGCTTATTGAAGTTAACATTGATAAATTTGACAGTAAACAGGCAAAAGCTGTTTACACGATAATTGCCGACAATTGTTTTGATAAAATATCTAAAAACAAAACAAGAGAAGGATACCGTTCATATCTGAACAGAAGATATCCGGAAGCAATCAGTACATTGAAGGAAGCCCTTAAATATAATAAGGACAATGATCAGGCGATTTATTATATGGGACTTGCATTGGAAACATCGGGAAATAAAGATAAAGCAATGGAGTATTATACGAAATTGGTGGATAATTATGTTACCAGTTCATATTATAAGGTTGCACAAAATCATTTAAATGCGTTAACAGTTGAATAATATTTACAAAAGAGGACAATGATTAATTGTCCTCTCTTTTTAGGAGGTAGAGGAATGAAGCAGACAGAATATAAAGTAGATGGAAGAACACTTTGTGTTTTATTAGAAAGTGAAATAGATCATCATCACGTGAAAGATATTATCGATGAAATACGCAGAAAAGGAAATATGAATTTTTCTAAAAATATTGTTTTTGACTTTTCGAAAGTAAATTTTATGGATAGTTCTGCCATTGGACTTATGATGGAGGCGTATAAAAGGACTTCCTGTGTGGGAGGAAATGTTTTGGTGAAAAATATATCAAGGCGAGGGTATCGAGCGTTTCAAATGGCAGGAATACTCAAATTTATTTCAGTGGAAGATAGTAACTCTGACTGAGATAAACGTTACGCTCTAAGTCTCGTGGGGCGAGACTTGGATTCTGTAGAAGATACAAAACAAATTGAAATATAAAAAGAGAAGGGAGAATGTTATGGACAATCAAATGTGTGTAGAATTTGACAGTAAATCAGAAAATGAGGCATTTGCAAGGATTGTTGCAGCAGCATTTGTAGCAAAGGCTGATCCTACATTGGAAGAAATCGATGATATAAAAACGGTGGTATCGGAAGCTGTGACAAATGCAATTATTCACGGATATGGTGAAAAAGGTGATCAAAAAGTATTTATGGAGTGTAGTCTTAATGGGAAAAAAATTCAAATATCCATTATGGATAAAGGAGTTGGAATAGACAATATAGAAGAAGCCAGAAAACCATTGTATACCACAAAACCGGATGTACATAGAGCAGGAATGGGGTTTACCTTTATGGAAACTTTGATGGATACGCTGGAAATATTTTCAAAGCCCGGGGAAGGAACAACTGTGAGAATGACTAAAAACATTGAGGGGTGATTTGGAAAACGTGTATAGAAATGTTTTTTTTGTAAATACTAGTATTGTCCACATCAAATAATCTCACTTTGTATTTGAGACGGACAAAATAATCTTACAATGTATTGATTATTATTAAATGAGAAAGGGAAAGTGGGGATAATATGGGACGAAAGGTATGCCTGATGATGCTTTTGGCGATTAGTATTGCTATCGGAATTGTTTTATTTTCTAAATTTAGCATGAAAAATGATGGTGGTTCCATTGGAAAAACAATGATTTGGAAATCATCCATGGTAAGAAAGATGCTTTAGGTGATTTATATGCTGGAAAAACGAGTCTATATAAAGATTGAGCAAAACAATGAAGTGAACAAAAAACGAGTCTGTTTTAAAGATATAGGAAAAGCGTATTGTACGGATAAAAAAGTTGCACAAGCAGTAGATTCTATGGTGATTTATCAGTTTAAGGATGATGAAAATCAAAAGATTATGTTTTCAGTTATGAAAGTAATCGAAAAGATTGATAATGCCTTTCCTGCAATGGAAGTGGTAAACATGGGAGAAACAGATTTTATCATATCCTACCAGGTTCCAAATCGTAAAAATATATTTTGGGAATATGCGAAAGTGTATCTGTTATGCTTTATTGTAGGTTGCGGAGCTGCATTTTCAATCATGACATTTAATACGGATGTCAGTGTGTCAGATGTTTTTACGAAAACCTATGAAATTGTAATCGGTGATGGTGCAAAAAGTAATGGAATTGTAGAATTGGCATATTCTATTGGATTACCTATCGGCATTTGTATATTTTTTAATCATTTTTCCAAGAAAGCAATGAGCAGTGATCCCACACCGTTACAGGTGGAAATGAGAATTTACGAAGAGGAAGTAAATAAGGCTTTGATAAAAGAAGCTTCCAGAGAGGGGAATACAATAGATGTGGATGGATAATGTGATTTTGGTATTTCTAGGTCTTTCAGGAGGTTTGGCAATCGCAGCAGGAGTATTTGCATTTATAATCAATGTGGGAATTTTACCAAGAATTGCAGGAAGAACCCATACGGCATGGGCTGCGAAAAAATATGAAAATGCTACCTTGGTGGGTGGAATTATAGGAAATCTTTGGACGATTTTTCCATTAAAAATGCCAATCGGATATGTGGGACTTGGGATATTTGGTGTAGGTGCGGGGATATTTGTTGGGTGTCTTGCAATGGCGATTTCAGAAATATTAAATGTGACACCTATTTTCTCTAGAAGATTTAAATTAAAAAGAGGACTAATCTTACTGATTTTATCCATTGGTCTTGGGAAAATGGCAGGGAGTTTTTATCAGTTGGTATATCCAGTATGGAAGAGTCTGATATAGTATTTTCTATACTGGAAAGCAGGCAGTAGGAAAAATCAGATGTATTATTTGGCAACATTAGAAAGCTGGAAACATAAATAATCGGTTAAGGTTGGTAATGGTGTGTAGTATATGTGTGGTTCTAGGAGGTTTTGCATATGCATGAAAATGAGGATGTAAAAAAAATAGTGGAAGCAACGACGAAACAGGAACAACAGGAACTTTACCAAAAGTATGTTAAAAAGGTAACACCGGCAAATAATAGCTCAAGAAATGTTGCCAGAGCATTTTGGGTTGGTGGAGCAATTTGTGTATTGGGACAAATCATACAAAATATAATTATGTCCATGGATGTGGAAAAAAGGGATGCAGGGCTTTATACTACCATCATTTTAGTGTTGTTGAGCGTTTTGTTTACCGGATTTGGTCTGTATCCGAAAATGGCAAAATATGGTGGAGCCGGGACAATTGTGCCTATTACAGGATTTGCTAATTCTGTGGCTGCGGCAGCTATGGAATATAAGGTTCAGGGACAGGTGTTTGGTATTGGATGCTTTATTTTTTCTATTGCCGGTCCGGTAATATTGTACGGAATATTTAGCAGTTTTCTTTTGGGAGTGGTTTATTGGCTGATTGGATTGCTTTAAAATTAAAGTTTGTACAAAAATTTAAATTTTGTTACGAAAAAATTGCTAAAAAGAGAAAAAAATGGAAGGAAAGTTTGCAAAAAGTAGAAAAATGTGAGATAATAGAAAATGAAAGTTGGCAGTGATTATTTATTATTATTTTTTTGCACTATTGGTTTTTGGAAGAAAGAAAAGAGTTGAAAAAAGTAGTGGATAAAAATAATGTTGATTGGAATGGTAAGCTGCGAGGATGATAAAGAAGAAAGTATAGTTTTGATTGAAAGTCACTTTCTAGAAAAAGGAGTTGAAGATACATGAGAGAAAGTAAAGTTGTGTCTATGTGTCCAAAATGTTCAAAAATAGATACATATCCATCATCACGTTCCAGAAGAAGATATTTAGATGGGCAGAAATATGAGATACATACATGTCCGATTTGTGGTGAAAGGTATCTGGCGAAGACTTTTGGGTATCATAGCATATTACGTTTTCACGGAGATGACTATATGGAACAGTTGGAATCTATATTAGAAATTACTCCATCTCATTTTGATAGTTTTATTCAACAATTAAAAGATACAAATACGGAAGAACAACTTTTGTCTGTTATTCATGGAATGCATGGAGATGTGAAACCGATTACTACAAAAGAGTACGAAAAGATGTTAGATTGTTCCTTGATATTAACGGAGGATCTTTGGGAAAAAATTGAAATGGATTAGAAACATGGCCAAGAGTTGATCTTGGCTGTTTTCAATATATGGTTGTGGTAATATGAGGTGTGCAGATGAAAAAAAATGAGGAAAACTATAGTTTTGAACGTACAAAAATGCAAAAAGAACTTGTAATCGAGCGATTGAAAGAGCAAGGATGCAGAATAACAAAGCAAAGACTGGTACTTCTTGATATTATTCTTTCTGGGGATTATTCCAGTTGTAAAGAAATTTTTTACGAAGCCACGAAGCATAATAAAGGAATTGGTAAATCCACGGTATATCGAATGATAAGCCTATTAGAGGAAGTTGGAGCAATCAACAGAAAAAATATGTATAAGATTTCCCACAATATGGATTGTGAGAGAGAAGAAGTCTGTAGAATTGTTTTTGAAGATGATACATATTGCTCGTTATCTACAACTGAATGGAAAAACGTAATGCAGGCAGGCCTGAAAAAATGCGGATATAGTAAAGGAAAGATGATACGAAGCGTAAATATTATTCCTTATGATAAATAATATGTGGTTGGGAGTGCGAAGATATGTAGTTATCTATGAGATTTCGGTTTTAGGTGTTTTGACACCACATTATTATAAAAATGAAGAGGTAGAAAACATGACAAAAGATCAGGTATTATTATTACTAAAACAGGCAAATGAGTATTTGTCCGGAGAAAATATGAGTAAAGAAATTGGTGTAAGTCGCGCTGCAATACATACAGCGGTAAAAAAGCTTCGGTCAGATGGATATGAAATTGAATCTGTGACAAACAAAGGTTACCGTCTTGTTAATTCTTTGGATTGTCTTACAAAGGGAGAAATCCTTTCGTTTTTATCAAAAGAAAGAAAAGCACCGCTTTTTTGCCATGAAACCATTGATTCCACCAATCTTCGATTAAAGAAAATGGCTTCTGAAGGTGCAGAAAGTGGAACTGTAGTTGTTGCAAATGAACAGACTGCGGGAAGAGGGCGACTTGGAAGAAGTTTTGTTTCGGACAAAAATACTGGTATTTATTTGTCTATGTTAATCAGACCGACAACCGGCATCTCACATTTGTCTGAAATGACAGCCTGGGTGGCTGTATGCGTGGCAAGAGCCATTGAGGAAGTGACAGGTGTGAAACCGGGGATTAAATGGGTAAATGACGTAGTTATTAACAAAAAGAAAGTTTGTGGAATTTTGACGGAACTTTCGGTGGAAGCGGAAAGTGGAGCCATTCAGCATGTAGTTGTGGGAATTGGTATTAATGTACACAATAAGATTTCGGATTTTCCGGAGGAAATAAGGAATATTGCATCATCGGTAGATGAGGAAACAAACCTTTGTGTAAACAGAGCAAAGCTTGCAGCGGCCTTGATTGAAAATCTTGACGAGATGTTTTTGGTATGGCCAAATAATAAAGAGCTATATTTAAAATATTACAGAGAACAATGTGTAACAACAGGAAAACAGGTACGATTGCTGAAAAGTTCGGAAGAACAGCAAGGCTTTGCCATTGATGTGACGGATGATTTCCATTTGCTTGTCAAAATGGAAGATGGACAGGAAGCGGAGATATCAAGTGGAGAAGTGTCTGTTCGTGGAATGTATAATTATATAGATTAAGTTTAGAATAAAAAATAAAGATTGGACACATACTACTCTTGAAAGAGAGTGTGATATTATGGCGAAAATAAAACATATAGGCCAGCAAAGTGTCCGGTTTGAGGAAGCACCTTATATAATTGGATGGGGGAGCATTGCCGGAAAAAAAGAAGGCGATGGTCCCCTTGGTTCGTATATTGACCAGATTGAAACGGATTCTATGATGGGAAAAGATAACTGGGAGGCAGCGGAAGGAGAATTTCAAAAAAAAGTGGTGAAAATAGCATTGCACCGGTGTGGTTTGAATATCGGGCAGATACAGTATATTGTGTGCGGGGATTTGCAGTCACAACTTACGGGGTGTGTACATGGAATGATGGAGTTTCAAAGACCGATGTTTGGAGTGTATGGTGCATGTTCTACCATGGGGGAGAGCATGTCTCTTGGTGCCATGATGGTAAATGGAGGGTTTGCAAATTATGTGGTTGCGGTTACTTCCAGTCATACAGAAGTGGCGGAACGACAGTTTAGGTATCCGGTAGCATACGGTAGTCAAAAACCATTGAGTGCAACCTGGACCGTAACGGGAAGTGGAGCCGTGATTTTGGGACAGCAACCGAGAGGAAAAGGACCGTGGCTTAAGATTACTGGAGTTACCACAGGAAAAATGATGGATTTTGGGGTGCAGGATTCCATGAATATGGGGGCGTGTATGGCGCCTGCTGCCGCAAATGTGATTTTAGCACATTTTGATGATTTTGATACTTCAATTGATACTTACGATAAAATTGTTACCGGTGATTTGGGAACTGTGGGAAGAGATATTTTGTTTGAACTTACAAAGACGAAAAAGTTAGACATTCAAGGAAAATATATGGATTGCGGTATTGAAATTTATAACAACGAAGAACAGGATGTACATGCAGGTGGTAGTGGATGCGGTTGTAGTGCGGTTGTTCTCACAAGTCTGCTTTTTCGAAAGCTTTTAAGCGGAGAGTGGAAAAAGATATTATTTATACCAACAGGAGCATTGCTTTCTAAGATTAGTTTCAATGAGGGAAATACAATTCCAGGTATTGCACATGGTGTAGTAATTGAGAGGGAGGAATAGGGATGGATTATGTAATTGCATTTTTAACAGGTGGCGCAATTTGTGGCATTTCGCAACTTGTCATGGATAAAACAAAGCTGATGCCCGGAAGAGTGATGGTGATTTTGGTTTGTTTAGGTGCCGTTTTAGGGGCAATGGGAGTATATCAGCCATTTGCAGATTGGGCAAAGGCGGGGGCTACGGTACCTCTTATCGGATTTGGAAATACCTTGTTTCAAGGAATGAAAAAAGCAATTGATGAACACGGATTTCTTGGAATATTTGAGGGAGGATTTACTTCCTGTGCAGTAGGTGTTTCGGCAGCATTAGTATTTGGCTATATTGGTTCGTGGATTTTTAAGCCTAAGACAAAAGTGTAGAAATTTTTAAAATGAAGGGTGGAGTTGTGGAAAAGAATATGATATAATAAGTTGGTTGGGCGACGAACAACGGTTACTGGTTACAGTAACGAACATAATGTACCAAAGGAGGGTGATAGGAATGTTAAGAATCTTTAAAACCGTGGAAGGCAGACTGTCCGTTCTGGATAAGATTGAAGAAGATTCATGGATTTGCCTGACAGATCCTTCCCTCGAAGAAGTTATGGAAGTTGCTGAAGTTTGTAAGATTGACGCGGATGACCTTAGAGCTTCTCTGGATGAGGAAGAGGCGTCACGTATTGAGATTACAGATGATTATACATTGATTTTGGTGGATGTTCCATCCAAAGAGACACGTAACGGAAACCAGGCATATACGACCATTCCTCTTGCTATCATTTTGATGGATAAGATGATACTTACGGTATGTTTGGAAGACACCATTGTGTTACGACCATTTATTAATGAAAAAGTACGGGATTTTCATACGTTTAAAAAGACGCGTTTTGTATATCAGATACTATACAGCAATACATCTGCTTACTTGCATTATCTTCGAAGGATAGATAAAAAGAGAGAAGAGATGGAAGCGGGAATTAGTCAGGGTACTACCAAAAATGATCTGATTGTGTTACATGAGTTAGAGTCAGACTTGGTGTATTTTGCCACGTCACTTCGAGTAAATGGTGTTGTTCTTGATAAACTTAGCAGATATTCTAGGATTAAGCAATATCCGGAGGATAAAGAATTGTTAAGTGATGTAATCATTGAAAACCAGCAGGCTATTGAGATGGCGAATATTTATCGTGATATTTTAAATGGTACGAGAGAACTGTTTTCTTCTATGATTGATAATTCGCTTAATAATGTGATGAAAGTGTTGACGTCGGTTACAATTATTATGGCGATTCCTAATATTATTTCCGGTATGTGGGGAATGAATGTTGAGAAGAGCTTACCGTTTGTACACACTACATATGGGTTTTATGCGTTGTTAGGAATGATTGTAGTCAGCTGTTGTATGGCTGCCATCATACTAAAGAAAAAAGATTTATTCTAACATTTTCACATAAACTCGTAATTGAGTGTATGACACCATGAGTACATAAGAGGTGTTCTATCGAAAATCTTGGATAAAAGATATTGAAAGTACATATTAGAAAATTAGGGGAGGATAAGGTTATGACAGAAGAATTGTTAGTGAAATTGGAGGCAGCAGGCAACCGTATTCCTGAATTATTGCAAAGATTTGCGGGAAATGAGGCAATTTGCGTTCGTTTAGTTAAAAAGTTCCCAGGAGATGAGAACTACACACATTATTTAAAAGAAATTGCAGTCGCTGATTTGGGAAAAGCAGAGAGTAGTGTACATACGTTAAAGGGTGTAGCCAGTAATCTAGGATTGACGAAGGTTTCAGATCTGACTCAGCTTATTGTAGACGAAATCCGAGGAGAAAAGAATATGGATAAGATTAATGGTTGGACAGAAGAATTGAAGGTTGCATACAAGGAAACTGTGGACATTATTAATCAATATATGTAAAAATGAGGGGCACCTGAGTATTCAGGTGCTTTTGTGTGTAATAGGAGGCAGGTTTGACCTATTATATACAAAAGCAAAAGCACTTCGTAAAGCAGCAGCTTTCAACCTGTGAAACATTTCAGTTAGCTGGTTGTTTTTTAGAAAGGAAGGATAAATATGTTTAGAGAAACTTCAAAATTAGTAATTTATCGTAATTTGGAAAAAGATAGTATTCTTTCAAATTTGGCACATATCTGCAAAGATTTTGCCAGTGGCGAGTATGTGAAAGATGAACTGGTTACAAGAATTTACGTGGAGATTCATAAACTTTTAGATCTTGCGACAAAATATGGATTTAATGAAAATTTGTGGCACAATTATTTGGCGTTTATTCTTGCGACAAATGAGAACCCTTTTAGTATTACCTGTGAAAAAGTCGGAGCAAAAGAAGGTACGGTAAACCAGTTTGCAAAGGGCGACTTTAAGATTTTTAAATCCTTATTTGAATATGATTTTAGCAAAATGGAGAAAGAATTGGATATCAATTGTTTTTCTGTTATTTGTGAATATAAATCCATCGGAAAGATTGAACAAAGATACAATAAAAATGTCAGTGATAAAGTAAGAGCATTAAGTCAGGCGTTAGAACAGGCAAAAGATGAAAATGAAATGTTTGACCTTGTAACAGATTTTTATAAAAAATATGGTGTTGGAAAGTTTGGACTTAATAAGGCATTTGCAGTAAAACATGCAGAACATGGGGCAGAACTCATTCCAATTAACCATACGGAAGTTGTACGCTTGGATGATCTTGTTGGTTATGAGCTTCAGAAAGAAAAATTAGTGGAAAACACCAAGAATTTTGTGGAAGGCAGAAAAGCAAATAACTGTTTGTTGTTTGGTGACAGTGGTACAGGAAAATCTACAAGTATCAAGGCTATTTTAAATGAATATTATGATCAGGGACTTCGAATGATTGAAGTTTATAAACATCAGTTTCAGGATTTGTCATCTGTAATTGATCAGGTAAAAAATCGTAATTATCGTTTTATTATCTATATGGATGATTTGTCATTTGAAGAATTTGAGATTGAATATAAATATTTAAAGGCTGTTATTGAGGGCGGTTTGGAAACGAAGCCTGAAAATGTGTTGATTTACGCTACTTCAAACAGAAGACATTTAATCCGCGAAACATGGAGTGACCGTTCAGATATGAGTCAGGATGAATTGCATCGTTCAGATACAATGCAGGAGAAATTGTCTCTTGTAAATCGTTTTGGTGTAAGCATCAATTATTCAAAACCAAGTCAGAAAGAATATTTTAATATTGTGTGTCAATTGGCAAAAAGATATGATAACATCACTATGTCTGATGAGGAACTTTGCAAGGAAGCAAATAAATGGGAATTAAGTCACGGTGGAATTTCCGGACGTACAGCACAGCAGTTTATCAACTATTTAGCCGGTAAGGAGTGATGCTTCGTGAATAAAGATGCATACATTGTGGCAGCAGGAGATTTTTATGAAACAGAATTACATATCGATAAAGAGGCTCTCATTATTGCGGTTGATGGTGGCTATGATACGTTAAAATCGATAAATATAACGCCTCACTATGTAGTGGGAGATATGGATTCTGTGGCAGGTTCGGTAGAAAATGAGAATTGTGTTAAACTAGAGCCTGTAAAAGATGAGACAGATACCTGGCATGCAATTGCATTTGCAAAAGAAAAAGGATGCAACCGTATCTTTTTGTATGGTGCTACCGGTGGAAAAAGAATTTCACACATGCTTGCAAATGTACAGCTGTTGCAAGGTTTTGCAGATAAGGAAATTTACATGTTTGACCGGGAAGAATGTATGTTTTTACTTC
>CADBNB010000169.1 GCA_902795895.1 uncultured Lachnospiraceae bacterium
CGTTTTTCGTCATTGATATACGATGGGCGGGGATCCTGTTCAATAATTTTTATGATAACAATCAATTCGTCCTCGGATAACTTCATTTGCAGTTCTTTTGAAATCTCTACTGATAATTTATGTTCAAATACTTTGTCTGCAAACCCACCTACGGCTTCCGGATGACTATCAGTATAAGGAATATATGGCTTTATATCATACACCGGTGTTCCATTCATCATATCTGAACCTTGAATATACAATATGGTTCCTAATTTTTCATCATACACTGCCTTTTCAAGTTTAACACAAGACATTCCAATAGGATTTGGGCGAAATGGAGATCTTGTGGCAAATACCCCCATCCTTTGATTTCCTCCAAGTCTTGGTGGTTTCACCGTTGCCGACCAATTGTCTTTTTTTGACTCAAAAAAATTCCACAAAATCCAGATATGTGAATACTCTTCTATTCCTTTAAATGCATCCCAGGTTCTAAATTCCGGTTCAAATATAATTCTTGCTTTTATTTCATTCACCAAGCCACTCTGTCTTGGTAATCCAAATTTTTCATTGAACAAACATTCAACATGACCAATTACTTTCATTTTTTCCTCACTTATAATACAATGTTCTCTCGTAATCTCCTTTATTCAATAATTTCGGCTATATTTTCTTTGGATGTTCTCCATTTCCTTGAGCAGGCTTCCGTCGCTTTAGCGACTTGGAACCTGCCATGCAAAAAATCTGTCGTTCTCCAAAAACAAACTCAAAAGATATTATATGTTTTTTTCGAACAACAAACAATATCTCTTAAAACTTTTTTGAACTAACGACAGATTCCTCATTTCAAATTCAAATTTTGTACAACACCTCTTGTTTTGTGAGTAATACACTAAACTTCAACATAGTTCTTCTTAATACATGCTATAATCTTATCTGCCTGAAATGGTTTTACAACAAAATCTTTCGCTCCTGATTTAATAGCTGCAAACACTTTATCTTGATGTCCCATAGCAGATACCATAATAATACACGCCATCGGATTAAATTCGTGAATTTGCTTTGTAGCCTCGATTCCATCAAGTTCCGGCATAGTAATATCCATCAATACAATGTCTGGCTTATACTCTTTATACTTTGTAACTGCTTCTATTCCTGTTCCTGCTTCTGCAATAACTTGATGTCCCGCCCCTTCAACAATTTTCTTTAATGACATGCGCATAAATGCTGCATCATCACATAACATAATTTTCGCCATAAAATAACCTCCCATCTGTTTACAACTCTATTATACCAAACTTTCCAAATTATTACAGTATTTTTTTCTGCATATTTTAGAAAAATTCTATTTATGATACGGTTCGTTTGAAATAATTCGGTAACTACGATAAATCTGTTCCAATAAGACCATCCTCATCAATTGATGTGGAAATGTCATCTTTGAGAAACTTAATTTGTAATCCATTTGATTCATAATACTAGGTGCAATTCCGAGGGAACCTCCAATCACAAAAATAATATGACTACATCCACTAATCCCCAATTTATCAATTTTTTTCGATAACTGCACAGAGTCAAGCATATCCCCTTCAATAGCAAGAGCAATTTTATATGCATCTTTTTTTAGATACTTTTCCATTCTTGCCCCTTCTTTTTCTTTAATCTGAAGTTCTTCTACTTCACTTGCCCGATCCGGCGTTTTTTCATCATCTACCTCAACAATTTCTAATTTACAATACTTTGAAAGACGCTTGGAATATTCCGCAATTCCGTCTCTAAAATATTTTTCTTTTATTTTTCCAACACATAAAATGGTTATCTTCATGTTTTACTCCTATTTTATGAACAAATATGTTCATATTTTTTTTGCATTATGTACATATCATGCACACATTTTAAAGATATAATAAGATTATAAGAAATGAACAACTTGCTATAACTCTTAATCAGAGTTAAAATGTTTTTTCATTCTTCTCCTTCCAAGTTTATAAATACGATAGAGAACAGAGTGCCTGGCACATCTGTTCTTTTTCGTTGAGCGGGCTTTTGTCGCTTTAGAATCTATTTTTTTCAATATTATTCATCATTTAACGAACCTTCTCTATGTACACGAACGAATTTAATCATTCGGTTTTGCACATCCACCACTCGGAATTCATATCCTTTATATTCAATATTTATTTTTTCCTTATCTTTTGGAATATGACCAAGTTTTGAAATCAAAAGACCATTAAGAGTATCAAAATATTCGATTTCTTCATCCAGAGTAATGTTTAACACTCTTGCCACTTCACTTAACTGTGCCATACCTTTCATAAAGTATTTTCCATCTCTTTGTTTGATGATCATACGCTCGTCCACATCATACTCATCAAAGATATTTCCTACGATTTCCTCTAAAATATCCTCCATGGCAACAATTCCAACGGTCTGCCCATATTCATCAATGGCAATTGCCATACTTATTTTTTTCATCTGCATTTTTTCAAATAACACGTCAAGTTTTTGCGTATCCGGCACTAAATAAGGTTTTTTCACCATTTGACGCACCAATACTCTGTGATTTTTATTCTGGATATAATACTTCGTCAAATCTTTCCAGAAAACAATACCAATCACATTATCAATATTTTCCTCATACACTGGAAAACGTGAATATGGCTTACTTACCATCAATTTGATTGCTTCTTCAAGAGTCATGTTTCCATCAAGGGCAAAGATTTGATTTCTTCTAGTCATAACATCACGGACTTCTTTTTCATCCATTTCTATGATGTTTGAAATCATTTCAACCTCATTATCTTCCAAAACTCCCTGTTCCAATCCCTCATTCATTATAGAAATAATCTCGTCCTCTGTGACATTTTCTTCGTATTCCCTAACATTTTTTCCTGTCAATCGTAGCAGTAATAATACCGTCCATTCCACAATCATAGAAAAAATGCCAAATACAGACACACAAAAAGATATGATTCCTTCTAACAAATACGCTTTTTTATCAGAATTATGTAACGCTAATTTTCTCGGTAGTACATTTCCAAATACAGACACAATATATATCAGTAAAACCATTCCAAGTATTTGAAAAACTTTGTGAAGATTTGAAACAACTGCTTCATTTTCAGATATTTTTGACGCAATCATAGACCAATAAAATATCCTTCGGGAATAAATAAAACCAATGGCTACATTGATTGCAGTTGACATTATCCATATAAGGTTTCCGTATTTTTCGGTTCTTCGAATCAACGCTAAAAGCCCTGCTGCCTTTTCATCCCCCTCAGATGCTTTTTGTTTAATATCATTCTCACCAATATTGTCGATAGCCGACATTCCAAGTGAAATCATTGCTTCCACAACTATTAATATCAGTGTTACAACAATGGATAACGCATATTTTTTTACAGCAAACATATCCTTACTGTTCCCCCTCATTTGTACCTTAACATATTCCGAATTACAAGAGCTATTTTTAAATACAAGCAAACTCTTACTAATCCACTCTATGTATTATACTTCGACCAAAAGTGACAAACTGATTAACAGTGCACGATTAACCTGTTCGATAACATCAGCCTGCAGATGACAAACACGTTCTCTTAGTCTAGATTTATCGATAGTTCTCACTTGTTCCAATAAAATCACAGAATCCTTTGCCACGCCGCTCTCTACCGATTTTATTTCAACATGTGTCGGCAATTTTGCCTTATTCATTCTGGACGTAATTGCCGCACATATCACAGTGGGACTATGTCGATTTCCCATATCATTTTGTACAATTAAGACCGGTCGGATTCCGCCTTGCTCTGAACCTACCACCGGTCTTAAATCTGCATAATATATATCCCCTCTCCGTATCACTAAAAATCCCCCCATAACTTCTAAATGCTCACTCTGATAAGTGGGTTTACTGTAAGTATTTCCATTATTTTGTGAAGTATACAGTTGAATTTTAAATTATTACGAAAAGTGGGTTTACGGATTTTATCCTAGTTTCGGATATGAAATGTTTACACAATTTTTTACTTCCAAACCACCAATTACCTTGTTATCCCAAAGATAAATTCGTGGGATTCTCTTGTGAACGTCACAAACAAATTCATAGTTGAAAGAACCTGCTAATTCAGATATTTCTTCCACACTGATATTTGCGTCACCATCCTGTCCAAACAATGTAACCGCATCTCCAATCTTTACATCTTCAATTTCGGTTACGTCTACCATAAACTGATCCATACAGACTCTTCCTAAAATATTAGCCTTTTTACCATTCACTAATACATATCCTTTAGATGACAACGATCTAGGATATCCATCTGCATAACCAACCGGAATCGTAGCAACCTTTGTTTCTTTTTCAGTGACAAATGTTCCACCGTAACTAATTCCTACACCTTTTGGTAATGTTTTCACGAAAGACACGTGTGTCTTCCACTCCATGGCAGGTTCAAGATATAATCTTGATTTATCTACATCTTCGGAAGGATACAAACCATAAGTGGTAATACCACTTCTCACCATGTATTTGTTTGCTTCCGGAACCATCATAGCTCCCGCACTGTTAGAAATATGCTGTACCGGTATCTTTATTCCTACTTCTTCAAGCTTTGCAATAAACGAATTGTAACGCTCTAACTGCAGTTTTGTAAAAGATAAATCTTTCTCATCTGCCTTTGAAAAATGCGAAAAGCATCCTTCTATTTCAATTCCCGGCAAGTTCGCTATTTGCTTTATAGTATTTACACTTTCATCTGTTAATGCAAATCCAATTCGTCCCATTCCTGTATCAATTTTCAAATGAACTTTTACTGTTTTATTTTGAGCTACAGCCTCTTTTGAAACCCATTTTGCCATATCCAAAGTGTAAACAGCAGGGGTAATTTCATAGGAAACTAACTCTTTCATATTGCATTCCGGTGTAAAACCAAGAATTAGGATAGGCTTTTTAATGCCATTTTCTCTAAGTTCTATACCTTCTTCAACCATGGCAACACCATATCCAGCCACTAACGGTTCCAAAATCTTTGCAACTGGAACTGCTCCATGACCGTATGCATCTGCTTTAACAATTGCCACGATTTTAGTATCCGGGTTAATAATTTGTTTTGTTCTTTCTATATTTCTATAAATTCGATCAAGATGAACTCTTGCCTGAACTCTATAATGTTCCACTTTCATTTCCTCCTTCAGTCACCCTGGACGTTCCACTGTCTTACATCAATGGTTAAGGTAACTTTCTTTCAATACATGGCTGATACCATTCACAATGTCCATCGCCATCACGCTATGTGCACCCAGCTTTTTTGTAGCTTCATCGCCAGCCAGTCCATGCAGGTACACTCCAAGGCAGGCAGCTTCATAATCATTCATTCCTTGTGCTAAAAGCCCTGCAATAATTCCGGTCAAAACGTCTCCGGAACCTGCCGTTGCCATGCCATCATTTCCCGAAAGATTAATATAGCACTTTTCCTTTTGAAGGACAAGACTTCTGGCATCTTTCGCAACTAAAATATTTTGATTTTCAGATACCATATCACAAATCGACATGATATTTTTTTGAAGTTCTTTCACACTGACACCTTTTCCAAGCAAATCCGACAATTCCTTTAAATGCGGTGTCAAAATAAATTGATTACCAAGTTTCCATTTTGCCTTTACTCCGTCAAATGGCACTACATATTCTCTCATACCTGCCAACAATTGAATACCGTCCGCATCAATTACTGTTGACACTTTACTTTGGTCTAACAGAATTTTTAATATCTGTTTTGAAGTTTCACTTCTTCCCACGCCTGGTCCAAATACAATGGAAGTTGCAGAAACAATGGCATTTTCAACCAAAGTCTCATCAAGATTATCAGCATCATAAGTAACTAATACTGCTTCCGGCAAGGCATTTTGTATGATAACACGGTTTTCCTCAGGCGTAAGAATTTTTACAAGCCCCGCTCCTGCCCGATATGCAGCAGTTGCCGACAAAATGCAGGCTCCTGCCATATTTTTACTACCTGCTATTACAAGAACTTTTCCATAGGTTCCTTTATTGCTGTACTCATTTCTTTTTGGCAATCTGTTTTTCACATCCTGCCATTCATAAACAATATGTTGAAACTCCTGTTCCATTTGTTTATCAAAGCCAATTTCTTCAATAAAAACTTTCCCGGAATATTCAGTTCCCGGATATAACACAGTCCCTATCTTTTCATATCCGAAAGTCACTGTCATATCTGCTTTCACCGCACATCCCATAACACTTCCTATGTCCGAATGAATACCGGATGGTATGTCAACGGCAATCACCTTGGCAGGACTTTCATTTATGTCTTCCACACACTTTTTATAATTTCCTTCAATGTCTCTTGTCAATCCTACACCAAATATGGCATCTATAATGATAGTATATTCAGAATAACAATTATTGTTAACTTCCTTTACACCAAGCCCCTTGGCTATTTCCCTTTGTTTTTCATTGTCTTTTGTGGCTTTTTCCAAATTTCCTATCATAGTATAAGCCACCTGATACCCTCTTTGATGCAGTATTCTTGCAATGGCAATACCATCCCCGCCATTGTTTCCTACACCGCACACACAAAGAATGTTATCTTTATGCGAAGCAATCTTTTCAATATGATGAACCGTCGCCACAGCAGCTCTTTCCATTAAGACTACCCCCGGAATACCAATATTTTCAATGGTGTGTTTATCTATTTTTTTCGCCTGTAAGGCTGTCACCAATTTTTTCATGGAACCACTCCTAAATCCCCTTGATTATAATAATTCGCTTTTACTAAGA
>CADBNB010000170.1 GCA_902795895.1 uncultured Lachnospiraceae bacterium
AAGCCCACAAAACAAAAACAGCCCCAGCATAAAACGCCGGGGCTAATGTTTCAATTATTTTGGGACATTTTCAAAAACGCTTGACAGTACTTTTTCTGTGAAAGTTTTCGCTCCGCGAGGATGCATTGTTCATTTTAATTCTCCTCTCACAGCTTAATTTCCTCGCCTTTCGTCGCCCAAAACAAAATTTGTTCTTTCACTTTCTTTCCGGTCATCTGTTCAATTGCCATAGCGTAATATTTTAGCTGTTCCCTGTACATATCTGCCAGCTGTTTTCCGTCTTTTGCTTTGTCCGTCTTATAGTCTAAAAGTACGATGCCGTCTTCTTCCTCAAAATATACGTCGATAATTCCCTGTACAAGAATTCGCTCATCACTATCCCACTCTGTTTTTACCTCTCTTGCCGGAATACCGATTACAAATGGCTGTTCTCTCCACACCCGGTTCTTTGCATCTGCTTTTTTTATCCGCTGTCCCACATCCGATTGAGCAAATGCCAGAATATCTTTTCGGTAGACCACCTTTGCTTCCTCGGTTGTCAAATAATGATTTGCCACCATTCGGTCAAGTTCCTGAGAAATATCTTCGTCACTTAAAATCTGTTGCAAATTAAGTTTTTCAAAAACGGTGTGATACACGGTACCTCTGTGGGCTCCGCGAATTTCTTCCTTCTCTTTTAAGAAATCAGGCAAAGGAATTTCTTCATATATTAATGTATCCTTTTCACATTCGCTTATTTTTACATTTTCCTCTTCTTTTTTTAACGCACCACTTGTCTTTTCCTTTACTTTCACTTCATCCATCAACTGAACCGAAAGTTCCTCGTCATCTTCTGCCAATAGCTTTTCCATGGCAATATGTTTCAATTCGGAAACTGACATTTTACTCTTAATGGATTTCTCATGTTCAAAGGCATAAGAAAATTCCTGTTGTTTTTGAAGCATTTCCCTCATTTCTTTGTCGTATTCTGTCTCCAAATCCCATTGTCTAAACTGTAGTTCCTTTGCAGCGGATTTTAGCTGTTCTTTCATTTCTTCCACAATTAAATCTTCCGCGCCGTAGGTTTTCACCACGAATCTACCACTGTCACTGCTTGCTATTACCGGACCTACCCAGTCCAGATAATTTTTCGCCTTTGTTTTTGTGAAATAGTCCATCTCACCATCAGCCAGATGCCACTGTTCCATATCCTCAGGCTTTGGCGCCATTCCTGCCATAATAAGTTTTTCTCTGGCTCTTGTAAGGGCTACATACAGTACACGTTGTTCCTCTCCTAAGTTTTCAAGGATACTAATCTGTCCAATGGCTCTTTTTAGCAGACTTTTCTGCTTTGTCCGCAAATTAAGGTCTATCACATCCGCACCGATACCCGCATCCAGATGCATCACGACTTTGCTTTTGGTATCCTGCTGATTAAACTGCTTTGCCATACCTCCAACAATTACAACCGGAAATTCCAGTCCTTTACTTTTATGGATACTCATAATCCGGACTGCCTGATCTGTAGACTCTGCCCCAAGCGCCTCACCGAAATCCACTTCGTATTTATGAAGTTTTTCAATGTAGCGGTTAAAATGAAACAGGGTACTTTTATTGGTTGCTTCCAGTGCCAATGCCTTTTGCACAAGCATATCCAGATTGTCCCGTCTTTGTCCGCCATTTGGCATAACGGATACATAGTCGTAAAATCCCGTTTCTTCATAGATTTCTTCCAACAACTGATGAATGGATGTATAGGGAACACGTTTTCTAAATTCCTCTACTCTTTTGAGGAACAAATCTGCTTTTTTACTCAGTTCTATATCCTCTTTTGTAATACTCCTGCTCAACTCTGTATTTCCAGATATAGTTTCTTTTCCTGGTTCCATCTTATGAGATATCACATGCTCACCTGTAGCCAAATCGTCAGTCGAAACATTTTTCTCTGTCGCATGCTCAAAAACCGTAACCGCTTCCCCGGCTAATTCATGAATTGCTGCAAAGCATTCCACCGTATCAATCAGTGGCATATTGCTATATCTGCTTCGCATTCTGGCAAGTTCTTCCCCGCTAAATTCTCCTAACACGGAGCGAAGGACTGCTGCCAGCGGAATATCCTGTCTTGGGTTGTCAAGAACCTTCAAAAATTCCAGTATGGTACGGACTTCATATGCCACAAAATATCCGGTTCTGGTGTCGGTATACACCGGAACTCCTGCATTTTTAAGGACTTCCAGATAAGTATCTGACCATCCGCTCATAGTACGAAGTAAAATAGCAATATCCCCATATCCGCAAGTTCTAAGCTCATTTGTCTTTTTGTCCGCCACCATAAGCCCTGTGTCAGGATTTGTCAGTTCTTTGATGCGTTTCAAAACCATTCTTGCTTCAATCTCCACATTGGAAAGCTCCTCATCACTTGGCATGCCATGACTACCCGAAGTATCTTCGTCAAAATCTTCCTCCGTTGCATCACTCACTGCCAGTGTTTCACCGGTGTACAAGAGTAACTCCGCATGTTTCGCCGAACGCTCTCCCTCAGGGAAACTTAAATTTCCCAAATTCAGATACACACTTTCATCATACTCCACTTTTCCCATGGATTTTTTCATAATTGCCTGAAAGATTTCATTGACGCTGTCAAGGACAATGCCACGGCTTCGGAAGTTTTTGTGAAGGTCAATTCGCTGATAGAGGCTGTCTTCCAAGGTGTAAGTATCATACTTTTCCATAAACAGTTCCGGCTTTGCCATACGGAACTTATAAATACTCTGCTTCACATCACCAACCATAAATACATTTGGCGCCTGTGGCTCTCTTTTTGCAATGCTTCGAAGAATGGTTTCCTGAACATCATTGCTATCCTGATACTCATCCACCAGAATTTCTGCAAATTCTTTCTGGTAAGCCATGGCAACCTTGCTTGGTTCATCATTTTCATCCAGCAAAATCTGCAAGGCGTAATGTTCCAAATCGTTGAAATCCACCACTCGCTTTTCTTCTTTCAACTCCTGATATCGGATAAGAAATTCCTTTGCAAGGTCAATGAGCATACACATTGGATGTTTCAGCGCGCAGATGTCCTGTCGCATCTCCTCCGGTGTCTGAAAGAAAAATTTCTCCACCACTTTTTCTTTCATCTCTTTTTTGAAGGCATCTCTTCCTGCCTTTACTTTTTCTTTTACCTCGGCATCTTCCGTGTCGCATTTTTTTCTTGAAAATGTCTTCCACTTGTGATTAGAAATCACATCATACATGGCTGAATAACTCTTACAATGAGCAACTTCGTCAAAAAAGAGCAAATCATCCTGCAAGGCTTCCTCATAAAAAATCGGTCCACCAACACCCGTACACATACGGATTAGTTCCGGATATTTGCCTGCAATGCCCCCGCAAAGCATTTGTAAATGCTCCACAAGCATCTGCAACCAAGGCTGTTGTTCCATATCTTCCAGTGTTTCCACCTGAAAAGCTTTTTTATTTTTTTCAAGCCACTTTTCCGGTCTTGGACAGCTTACGGAAAAACGATACAAACTTAATACGAGTTCCCGCACTTTCTGGTCACTTCGCCCGTCTGCATATGATTCAATCAAATCCGTAAATGCCATATCATTTGCAGAAAGTTTTTCCCCATTCTTTTCTGCCTCTTCTTTTTTCAATCCATAGGCTTCGTAATGCTCTTCAAACATATCATTCATCACGTCATTTTGAAGAAGTTTTAATTCCGTTTCATCTCCAATTCGGAAACTGGGATCTAAACCGATTTCATTGAAATGATTTCGAATCACACTCTGACAAAAGCTGTGGAAAGTACATATATGAGCGTTTCGAACCAGATTTACCTGACGGCGCAAAAACATATTGTCCGGATCTTTTTCAACTTTTTTCTCCAACGCAGTGGCAATTCTTTCGCTCATTTCTGCTGCCGCCGCATTTGTAAAGGTAACTACCAGCAGTTTGTCAATGTCCACAGGATTCTTTTCATCAGAAATCATGGTAATGATTCGCTCTACAAGTACCGCTGTCTTTCCGGAACCGGCAGCCGCAGATACTAATATATTTCGATTTCTGACGTCAATGACTTTTTGTTGTTCTGCTGTCCACTTTGGTCCATCACTCATCTATTTTCCCTCCCATCTCTTGTGCATTTATATCTTTTGCCAAATGCTCTGTTCCTTCTCTATCTGCCATTTTTTCTCTAGCTAAATCAGGTCTTTCTTCTCCCTCTGTCAAATCTTGTGTTCCTTTTCCTTCACCGTTTCCCATGGCTTCCTTCATGGCGTTCCACACATCTTCACTTTTTCCAAGTTTACGATAATTGTTTTCTGTAAACTTCGGATCAAAGCCGCAAACCGATTTGTAAATGCAGTATTCACATGCCTTTTCTTTGTTGAATAAGCTAGGGGATATGTCGATATTTCCCTCCAGCATTTCCTTGCATTCCTTGGCGATTTTATAGGTAGCGTATTCGCCTAAAAGGTCAAATTTCTCGCTGCTTGCCACTTTGGAATACTTCATAAATCCACCGTCTTTATTGGTAGCTACAGGAATCACCCAGGATTTCTGTGACGGCGAAAGTGTAACTCCATCTCCAAATACCTTATCAATCATGGCTACCATGTGAGGATTTTCATTGACAAGACCTTTCATCTGTAATTCTTTTAACAGCGCCATATCAATTTCTTCCTCATTTTTCGGTCTGAAAACAATCGGATCATCAATGTTGTAATAAAAAATTCCCGCAGTTTCTACTTCCGCGTCTTTGTGCATCTTCTGTTGCATCTCCACCGCTGCATTTCGATAAACTACCAACTGCATCTGAAGTCCGTGATACAATTTATCTAAATCTAACCCTGTCTTTCCCGTTTTGTAATCGATAATCTTAATGCTAACCTGCTCCGGTTCTTCCAGCTTATCCACACGGTCAATGGTTCCAATGAGTTTTACCATTCCACTGTCCCCAAGGTCAAAACGACCGCTTTTTAGGGCATCATCACCGTTAAAACTGTGTTCAAAATGCACCGGATCAAACTGACCCTGTTGCAACTGCAAAGACAATGCCCACGCGGTACGGTTAAGCATACGCTCCATCCGCTCTACAAGATAGGCATTTTCATGATTACTTTTCAGCACCTCATCTCCATAGTTTTCCACTACCTTAGTAAGACAAGTAGAAACGGTATCTGAAATTTCCTCCTTTGAGGCTGTTTTCCAGGTACAATTTTTCTCCTCAAATGCCCGTGGAAGCATAGACAAAACCTCATGAAATACATTACCAAAATCCATTGCCTGAAAACTGTATTCCTGCCGTTTTTGCAGTTTCAAACCGTATTGCAAAAAATGGGCAAAGGCACAGGATGCGTACTTTTCCACCCTTGTAACACTATTGTGAATCTCATTTCCATAAAGCAGCTTTGCCACCTGTTTCGACAAAGGATGTTCCATATTGCAAAAAGCGACTCCCTTTTGCAAAAGATCAAGTTTCTCTTCCCACTTTGACTGTTTTGAAAAATTTCGGTACAGCTCTTTCCACCAGTCAGCCAGTGTAACTTCCATACTGTCCCGCATACCGGCGATTAAGAATTCTTTTCCGGAAAGATTTCCAAGAACCTGCTCCATTTCCTTTTTATCAAGAGCCTGTTCTAAGGAAATTTTACATTCTTCCTGCACTTTTATGGTTGGGAATAACTTTTGTACCGTTCGCAAAAGTCCCGATGGCAACGCCTGTTTTCCCTCACTGTTTGTCTTATGGTAAGTCATATACAAGCGGTTGGACGGCTTGGTGAGATTCAAATAAAAATAAAACTGCTGTGTAAACACGGTCTGCCTTGCTGTAGGTGCAAGCACTACATCCTGCTCAGAAAGTTTTTCTCTCTCCATATCCGACAAAATGCCGCCTTTTCCTCCGCTTTTTGGCACGATACCTTCATTTACACCTACAAAAAATAACGCCTTAATGCCATTTAGACGGGTTCTCTCGATATCACCCACTACCACTTGGTCAATTCCAGGCGGAATCAGTCCCACTTTCACTTCCTGAAAACCAATTTCCAATAAGTCATTGTACTCTGTAATACTTAAGTTTTCATTTCCAAGAAGGGTAACCATTTTGTCAAAAATACCAAGAACAAGCTCGTAAACCTGAGAGTATTCCTTTGCCAGCAAGCGTTTTCCCTCTTCCTCAAACTGCTGTTCATAGGCTTTGCATTTATAATAAATTCCATGAGTAACCAGATAGTCATGAAGGGCAATAGTAAATGCTTCCACCGTACTGTTTTTCTTGTTAAAGACTTTTGCAAGAGGCTCAATGGAACTGTAAAATTCTTCCCGGTATCCATTGATTTCTGCACGAAATGCTTCCTTTTCCTCCTCAGTATGAAGCCCCAGTCTTCCCACACTTACCCACGGTTTCTTGTAACGGTTGATGCCTTTTATCCCCATGGCAAGGACATAATTTTCCATTTTATCCACATGTTCCGCTTCCATATCCACAAATCCGGAACGAAGATACCGAAATACACTCTCGTAATCGAAATTTCTCACAAAAAGCTGAAGCAGAGTGCGGATAAGCTCTACCAAAGGATTTTCAAGAATTTTCTTTTTGTAATCGATAAAACATGGAATCTGCTCCAATCCAAAGGTTTTGTCAAACAACCGACTATATCCTTCCATATCCCCGGTTACAATGGCAATATCCCGATAACGATATCCCTCTTTTAGCAAATGGTGAATTTCACGCACCACGTAATCCACCTCAGACTGCATATGTTTCCCTGCAAAAAATGCAATATCTTCTGTTTCATTTTCATCAGAAGGCTCGTATGGCTTACTTGAAAAACGATAGAGATTTTCCTCAAGACTGGCTAAATACCTGCTTTCCTTAAATCGACACTCCCTTGGTTCCCCCATGGCAAAATCCTTGGCAACCGGTACTCCTTCTTCCTTTGCAATCTTTGTCAGTTTATCTATAGTTTCCCTTGATAAATGAAACAGGGAAAACTCTTCCTGCTGATATTTTTCCGGTTCCTTTGGATCAATAGTCACCGTCACTAACACATTTTCACAAAGATGCAACAATCGCCTCAACAGCTTATACTGCACCGGCGTAAATCCGGTAAATCCATCCAGTGCCAATGTGGCATTTTGAAATACCTGTGTCCGCTCTAAATACTCTACCATCACGTCAAGGATTTCCTCTGCCGTAATGTACTTTTCTTCTAACTGTTCCTCAAATCCTTCCAAAATCACCTGCATATCTTCCAGTTTTCTGCAAAGTTCCGGCGAGTCTTTGGAAATATCAATCATTTTCTCCACCGTATCAGCCTTTACATCATACTGGTAAAATTCAGAGAGCAATGACTTGATTTCACTGATATATCCTACTTTTTTAGCAAAATTCTGGAACACCTTTAGTTCTTCTGCTTTCTCGGAAATTACACGACGGACAAGCATACTTTTTCCCGTATCTTCAAGGACGTCACGATGCATGCCCCCCTGTTCTTCAAATACACGGTAAGCAAGGCGTAGGAAACTAAGCACGTCAATATTGGAAATGCCGTGATTTGGATGCATATATACTAAGTCTTTCTGTGTCTGCATGGTAAACTGCTCCGGCACAATGACAAAATACTTTTTCTCCGGATGCGCCATGGATTGCTCGATAATTTTTTTGTAAAGCTGATAGGATTTACCAGCACCGCTTCTTCCTAAAACAAATTGTAACGCCATACTCCCACTCCCTGTACAACTGATATTCTTTCTAAGTCTTTTTTATACCCGTTGAAACAAGCCATCAATGCCTGCTACTTAATAATCTATCTACTGTTTTCTCTCATTTTTAGCAACTCAATAATCCCATTTTACCACATCCCGCACAAAAAATCGAACATAGAATCGAAAAAGTGCATGAAACTTTTGCTCCATGCACTTTACCTATATTATTTATAACGTTCTCGCAATTTTTGCTACAAACACCGTGCCAGATTAGCTGACACTACATATATGCTTCCTATAATCCACTATTTTACTGTAACTGTACAGGTAAGTTTAGTACTTCCAACTTTTGCAGTAATTACAGCGGTACCTTTCATAACTGCAGTTATTTTGCCATCTTTTACAGTGGCAACTTTCTTATTGCCTGATGACCATTTAACTTTATCCTTAGTACCTAACACTTTCAAAGTGGCAGTCTTTCCTGCTTTCACTGTTACTTTACTCTTGCTTATTGCAGGTTTTACTGTTATCTTGCACGTCAATGTAATTGATACAAGCTGAGCTTCTTCCTCTTCGTCATAATCTGCGTCAGCATCTGCATCTGTTTCATCTGCATCAGTATCAACATCCTCATCTTCATCTGCAAGAGCGGTTAAATCCCCGTTAACTGATTCAGCTGCGAAATCCGCTGCATCTGTTTCATCTGCATCATCCATATTATAAACTACATATGTTACTTCTGCAGTAATAGTAGCTGTTCCTTCATTTTTTGCTGTAACAAATCCATCTTCATCAACTGTTGCTACAGAAGTCTTGTTACTACTCCATGTAACCTCTTCATAATCTCCATAGATTTCCAGTTGCAAATCTTTTCCTGAAGATAAAGTAGCTTTTGTCTCAGAGATTTCTGGTATCTCATCCAAATCCGCATCATCTTCTGCATCTTCATATTCATCCTCTGCAACATTTTCATCCTCTGCAGCAAACGCAATTCCTGGTGTCCAAGTCATATTAAATGTCAATGCAAATGTTGATACTACTGCAATCCACTTTAAACTCTTCTTCTTCATAAAAATTCCTCCTTTTTTTTACCCTCATCCCAGTTAATTCCACATTGCTTCGCAGAATTTTCTGTTGCCATTTCCAGCTTTCTGTATAGGGCAACATGATTCAAACTCCTATGATAATTTAATTTTAATTCTTTTTGATAAATTCCAAAAGACTGAACATATGTATCGGCATATTGACCATTTTTATTGCGTTTCGTACAATTTGCCATATCGTTTTTTGTATACTTTTCACAAAGAAGTTACATTAAATTATTTCGCATAAACATTTTTCTTTGTTTTGTAACCGTCAAAATGTAACCATTTTGTAACCTCAAACCATATAAACATGCTTTTCGTTGGCTACGGAAAACACTTAAAAATAGAAAAGAGCCTGTGGAAAATTCCACAGACTCCTCTGTTTCATATATAGCTATACCAAACTATTTCTTTCTCTGTGCAAGAAGTTTCTGAAAGATTTCTTCTTCTGATTCTTTGCGAATGCTTACTTCCTGTTCAACTTCTTCTTGATGAAAGTTTTTATTAATCTTCAATGTATTTGTATTGGCTAAATATTCTACTCGCTTGCTTCCCAATTCATTTTGATAAACATCTCTGTCAGTCACAGCTTTGCTTAATTCATTTACCAAATTAAACTTCTCATGTCTTTCCATAACCAATCACTCCTATAACAAATACCCAATACCCACTTTTTTCCTAATCGTTTTTTGCAAATCGAAATAATATTTACTCAGCTATAGCTGCATTTAACTTTTCAATCAACTCATCTGCATTAATACCATGTACCATACAAGCCTCTTCCAAGCTTTCAAACTGATGTGATGGACATCCAAGACAATGCATTCCTGCATCTAATAATACTGGTACTACTCTCTGATCCACGTCTAAAATTTCTCCGATTAACATTTCTTTCTTAATTGTTGCCATTAAATAATCCTCCATTTCTTTTCGAAATCTTATCCTATTTTATCTTAGATACAACTCAAAACCTTACCTAATGTTTTGATAAAATTTCAACATCTTTGGCAACATTATATGCTAAGTCATGCCAACCGTCAAGCATCTTTTAATGAAAAACTTCCAAGTAACCACCCATGTATGTATTGGTAATCCGCTCCCCAAAAGAACTTTCATCCTCCAATACATCATGCATATTATTCCTACTCTCATTGTAGCATCATTTCCCATTTTTTTCCATCTATTTTTTTACGAAAAAAAACGAAAATAAA
>CADBNB010000171.1 GCA_902795895.1 uncultured Lachnospiraceae bacterium
GAACGACACATTTTCCTGACGAATGACACATTTTGATTTTTTGAAAATGTCCCGAAAATCTCCAAAATTCGCTTGTAGTCTGTGTTGTAGCGGTTTTTGTTCAAAAATGGCTTTTATTTCTTTTTATGTAATAGGAAATTGCATCGCAATTTCCTATTACATAAAAAAAGACCGTATATCCCCTTTCTTACGGGAATATACGGTCTTTCATATATGATTTTATCGATTATAAATCAACTTTAACTTTTTCCAAATGCCAGATTTCCTGAGCATACTCTTCTATTGTACGGTCTGATGAGAACTTACCACATTTTGCCGTGTTAAGAATTGCCGATTTTGCCCAGCCTGCTTCATTTCTGTAGGCAACTTCCACTTTCTTCTGTGCTTCTTCATAAGAACGGAAGTCTTTCAAAATAAAGTACTGGTCTGCACGTTCTCCACCATTTCTCTCAAGCAAAGAATTATAAATCTCACGGAACAATTCCGGATTATCATGAGAGTAGAAACCGTTAATCAACTGTGTAAGTACCGCACGGATATCCTGGTCGGTATTGTAAATATCTTTTGGATTGTACTGGTCATTGTGCTCATAAGCAATAACCTCATCTGAGCTAAGTCCGAAGATAAACGCATTTTCTGCACCAACTTCTTCCACGATTTCCACATTGGCACCGTCCATAGTACCACGTGTCAAAGCACCATTTAACATAAACTTCATGTTACCGGTTCCGGATGCTTCCTTGGATGCAGTAGAAATCTGCTCAGAAACATCTGCTGCCGCAAAAATCCACTCTGCGTTGGAAACTTTGTAATCCTCGATAAATACAACTTTAATCTTGCCTTCGATACCAGGATCGTTGTTGATTACATCTGCAACGCTGTTAATCAATTTGATAATTGCCTTTGCACGGCGGTATCCAGCAGATGCTTTCGCACCAAAGATAAATGTTCTTGGATAGAAATCCATAGATGGATTTTTCTTAAGCTGGTTATACAAGTGCATGATGTGTAAAATATTTAACAACTGGCGCTTGTACTCATGCAGACGTTTTACCTGTACGTCAAAGATAGAACGTGGATCTACTTCCACATTGTTATGTTCTTTGATGTACTTAGCAAGGCGTACTTTGTTCTGGTATTTAATATGCATAAATTCTTTCTGACATTTCTCATCATCCGCATAAATGGCAAGCTGGTCAATGTGTGAAAGGTCAGTAATCCAGTCGTTTCCAATCTTACTTGTTACCCAGTCTGCAAGCAATGGATTACCGTGTAATAAGAAACGTCTCTGGGTAATACCATTTGTCTTGTTGTTGAACTTCTCAGGCATCATCTGATAGAAGTCCTTCAATTCCTGATTTTTAAGGATTTCTGTATGTAATCTGGCAACACCATTTACAGAGAAACTTGCTGCGATAGCCAAATGAGCCATCTTCACCTGTCCGTCGTAAATGATTGCCATCTTCTTCACTTTTTCATAGTCACCCGGATATTTATTCTGGATTTGTAAAATAAATCTCTTGTTAATTTCCTCCACAATCTGATAGATACGAGGAAGCAATCTTGAGAATAACTCCAATGGCCATTTTTCCAAAGCTTCTGACATGATGGTATGGTTTGTGTAAGCACAAGTCTTGTTTGTAATCTCCCAAGCCTCATCCCACTCTAAATCATATTCATCCAGTAAGATACGCATAAACTCGGCAACAGTTACTGTTGGATGTGTATCGTTCATCTGGAATGTAACTTTTTCGTGGATCTTACGAATATCATCATGTAACAGCATATATTTTGTAACCGCACGCTGAATACTTGCTGATACAAAGAAATACTGCTGTTTCAAACGCAACTCTTTACCTGCGTAATGGTTGTCGTTTGGATAAAGCACCTCACAAATGGTTCTGGCAAGGTTTTGCTGTTCTACCGCTTTCTGGTAATCACCTTTATCGAAAGAATCCAAACTAAATGTATCGATAGCTTCTGCATCCCAGATACGAAGCGTATTTACTACGTTATTGTTATATCCTACGATTGGAAGATCGTAAGGAACGGCACGTACTGACTGATAGTTTTCCTGTACATAACGCTCTTTACCATTTTCATCTCTACGAACAGTTACGTATCCACCGAATTTTACTTCTACTGCATACTCTGCTCTCTTCATTTCAAATGGGTTACCATTTTTCAACCAGTCATCCGGTGTCTCAATCTGGAAACCATTTTCAATTTTCTGCTTAAACATACCGTATTTGTAACGGATACCACATCCATAAGCCGGATATCCGAGTGATGCCAATGAATCAAGGAAGCAGGCAGCCAAACGTCCTAAACCACCGTTTCCTAACGCTGCATCCGGTTCCTGATCTTCAATAACATCAAGGTCTAACCCTAATTCCTCAATGGCGTCTTTAATCGCCTGATTACCCTTTAAGTTGATAATAATGTTACCAAGAGCACGACCTACTAAGAATTCCATGGATAAATAATACACGATTTTCTTATTTTGTCTCTCAAATTCCTTGTGAGAAGCCATCCACTGGTCGATGACAATATCCTTGGTTGCATATGCAACTGCCTGGAATAGCTGCTGCTGGTCTGCATCTTCTACAGATCTTCGGAACAATATTTTTAAATTGTCCTCCACGCTCTTTTTAAAGTCGTCCTTGTTGATTTCCTGCATAATACCCCTCCATTCTGCACTTTACAATGATGTAATTTGCAAATAATCACTAAATGTCACAACATTTATAGCTAAGTCTATCATAAAACAAAACAGAAAAAAAAACAAGCACAGGGTTATGACAAAAGTTGCCAACCCCTGCACCATCACTAGATTTAGGTTGTTTGTAATTTTTTTCCAACTATAAATTCCCCCAGTATAACACGGTCAACCAGACAAATACGATACCATTTAACACTAATCCAACATAGGAACGCTCGTTTTTTGCCTCTTTGTCTTTTAAGCCAAGAGCAGCAAATATAAGTCCTGTGAGAGACATAAGATACACACCGATACCGCTCCATCCAATCCACACGCCGGCTTCTCCTCTTTGGGTATAAGAACAGACAAAAAGTACAATTAACAGTATCAAACTTATGATACCCATAATGATAGATACCAATCCCTGAGAGGATTTATGCTGATCAATATTCAAATAGGACTCACTTTCGGTTAAGATTCCCTCATCATCTCTTGGTACAAATTTTTTCATACTCCATTTCCTTTCAAATACGCAAAGTTACAATACATTTTTAAGTTTCCCCCGAAACATAAAAAACAAAATGCACCCTATTGCCCCACCTATTGTGTTCATTAACAAATCGTCCACATCAAATGTTCCAACACGAAAAACTAACTGCAATAACTCTATCACAAGACTTGCCTCAAAAGTGTATACAGTCACATAGATAAAACTTCGGTTCTTCTCGCTGAACAAAGGCAGGAAAAATCCAAAAGGCACGAATGCTAACACATTTCCAAAAATATTGACAAAGAAATATTCCCATCCAAGCTGTTCCCGATATTGGATGTATCTTTGAATCTCCTTGAAAACCGTCAGATTATAATGATACTCTTCACTCTCTACTCTTCCGTAATGTTCACTGAAAAATAAAAAGTAAATCAGCGCGGCAAGATACCCAAGAAAGAGTACTCCAAGTAGGAAGCGTTTTCCTTTTCTATTTTTTGAATTCTTCAATCCATTCACCTTTCTGCGAACTACTATATTTTTTATGTTCTCTCGAAATCCTTACCAAAGAAACTCCGAGAGAACATTCTTTTTAATTATTTCAAAAACTGACACGTGGGTTTATTTTCTAAGCTCAATACCCATATTTTCAAGTCCCTTAAGAACTTTATCCATCACTGCTGTGATTTCCTTTTCTTCCAATGTATGGTCTGTTGCTCTGAAAGAAATAGAATATGCTACTGACTTGTATCCTTCTGCAATCTGGTCACCTTCGTAAACGTCAAACAATTTGCAGCTTTCAAGAAGTTTTCCGCCATTTTTACGAATCACTTCCTCAACCTGACCAACCATGATGTCTTTCTTCATAACCATACTAAGGTCACGGCTTACGGCAGGATATTTAGCAATACCTGTATATTTAATGTCAAAGTTTGCATTTTCAATGATAGTAGGCATATCAAGAACAGCCACATAAGCCTTTGTTCCAATATTATATGCATCTGCCACGTCAGGATGAACTTCACCCATATATCCAAGAACAATATCTCCGTACATGATGTTTGCCTGTCTTCCTGGATGTAAAAAGTTCTTTCCTGCATTTGGATCGTATGTCTTAAGGTTCTTAAGACCGATTTTTTCAACAACTTCTTCTACTACACCCTTAAGGTCAAAGAAATCTCCAGCACCAAACATTCCAAGTGTCAACTGTGTTCTCTCATCTGGCAACTCTGTAACAGGAAGTGCCTTTGGAATGTACACATTTGCAATTTCGTACAAACGAACATCTTTGTTTCTTCTGTTGTAGTTATTTGACAATGAAGTCAACATTCCGTTCAATGGAAGGGTACGCATCATGCTGTAATCTTCTCCCAAAGGATTTGTGATAACTACTGTTTTTCTAAGTTCATCATTCTCATCAATCTTCAATTTATCAAATACTTTTGGACTTTCAAATGAGTATGTCATTGACTCACTAAATCCAAATGACTCTGCTACATCTCTTGCAATGTTTTCCACACGAAGTTTTAGTGACAATCCACCTGCTGTTGCAGAACCGCTTGGAAGGGTAGTAGGAATGTTGTCATATCCGTAGAAACGGGCAACTTCCTCTGCAACGTCAGCAAGACATTTTACGTCCTGTCTCCATGTTGGAACAATGATTTCTTTTGCAGTACGGTCAACCGGAAGATCAATCATTTCAAAATATCCAACCATAGTATCTTCATCAATATCTGTTCCTAATAACTGGTTAATCTTATCTGCATCATAAGCAACTCTGATTGGCTGTCTTTCTTCCGGATATACATCCACATATCCTCCAACAACTTCTCCTGCTCCAAGTTCGTTAATCAACTGACATGCACGGTCAATGGCAAGTTTTGCATTGTTTGGATCCAATCCTTTTTCAAACTTAGCCTGAGCATCGGTACGCATTCCAAGTTTCTTTCCTGACAAACGGATATTTGTTCCATCAAAACATGCTGCCTCGAACAACAATGTTTTGGCATCTTCTGTAATCATTGTGTTTTCTCCACCCATGATACCTGCAATACCGATTGCCTTCTGTCCGTCACAGATTGTCAAAATGCTATTGTCAAGTTCTCTTTCCTGTCCATCAAGAGTTGTGAACTTTTCTCCATTTTCCGCACGTTTTACAACGATTTTCTTATCTGCAATGGTATCTAAATCATATGCATGCATTGGCTGTGCAAACTCTTCCATAACGTAGTTTGTAATATCTACGATATTGTTGATTGGACGAATACCAACGGCAGCCAATCTTCTCTTTAACCACTCTGGTGATGGCTCAATTTTGATGTTCTTTACGATTCTTGCCACATAACGAGAGCAAAGGTCTGTATCTTTCACTTCTACGGAAATGTAGTCTGAAGCCTTTTCATCATTTTCCTTTACGGTAACTACCGGTGGAACAAATGGCTTTCTAAAAGTAGCTGCTGCTTCTCTGGCAATTCCTAAAATACCAAAACAGTCTACACGGTTTGAAGTAACTTCGTATTCTACAACAACATCGCGCATTCCCAAAAGTTCAGGTACATCTGTTCCGATTGGAGCGTCTTTGTATGCTTCATTGTCGCTTAAAATGTAGATTCCGTCTGGACAAGCATCTGGATACATATCCACGCTTGAACCTAATTCATCGATAGAACACATCATACCAAATGATGGCACTCCACGAAGTTTTCCTTTTTTAATCTTGATTCCGTCTGGATGTGGCTCATTGTCATGAGCACTTCCAGCAACTCTTCCGCCGTCAAGTACAACAGGAACTTTATCTCCTTCTTTGACATTTGATGCACCTGTTACGATTTGAACTTCTTCGCCCTCTTCGTTAATCTGCACCTGACAAACGATTAACTTGTCTGCATCTGGGTGCTTTTCGATTTTTAAGATTTTTCCTACTACGATTTTTTCTAAGTTTTTATCTAATTCTGTATATCCTTCTACTTTTGTACCGGAAAGAGTCATTGCATCAACGTACTCCTGAGTGGTACACTCAAGTTCCGGAACGTAAGCTTTAATCCATGATAATGGTGTATTCATTCTATCTGCCTCCTATAAATAACTTAAAATCATTGCCTTGCTTGCGCAAAGGTTGTTGCTTTTAAACAGCACGGCTCATTTCTAACACTAGAACTGTTTCAAAAATCTAGCATCGTTTTCGTATAATAAACGCATGTCATCAATTTCGTACTTAAGAAGTGCGATACGCTCAAGTCCGACTCCGAAAGCGAAACCTACGTATTCTTCCGGGTTTACGCCACTCATTTCCAATACGTGTGGATGAACCATACCACATCCTAAAATTTCAATCCAACCTTCTCCCTTACAGAAACGGCATCCCTTACCACCACACTTAAAGCATGATACGTCCATTTCGGCACTTGGCTCTGTAAATGGGAAATGATGCGGACGGAATTTAACTTTTGTATCTTCTCCGAAGATTTCCTTTGCAAACTGCTGCAATGTACCCTTAAGGTCAGCAAATGTTACGTTTTTATCTACTACAAGTCCCTCTACCTGATGGAATGTAGGTGAGTGAGTTGCATCTACTTCGTCTGAACGATATACACGTCCCGGTGCAATCATACGGATAGGAAGTTTTCCCTTTTCCAACTCATGAACCTGTGTAGATGATGTCTGTGTACGAAGCACGATATCCTTGTTAATATAGAATGTATCCTGCTCATCTTTTGCTGGGTGATTTGCAGGAATATTTAACGCTTCAAAGTTGTAGTAATCATACTCTACTTCCGGTCCTTCTACTACTTCGTATCCCATACCGATAAATATTCTCTCGATTTCTTCCAATGCAATGGTATTTGGATGACGATGTCCAACCATTGGCTTCTTTGCTGGAAGTGTTACGTCAATTGTCTCTGCTTTCATTTTTTCTTCACGAAGTTTCTTTTCAAAAGCAGTTTTCTTTTCCTCTAAAACCTTCTCGATTTCTGCTCTTACTTCATTTACCATCTGACCAACCTTTGGTCTGTCTTCAGGAGCAACATCCTTCATTGATTTTAAAACGCTTGTAAGTTCTCCTTTTTTTCCAAGGATGGCAACTCGAACATCATTTAAGCTTTCCAATCCCTCTGCTACACCAATCTGCTGTAGCGCTTTGTCTTTGATACTTTGTAATTTTTCTTTCATAATTACACCCTTTCTAAAAAAATCCCTAAAGTCCTGATTACTCAAAACTTTAGGGACGAATTATCTCGCGGTACCACCCATATTCATGTCTGGTGACATGCA
>CADBNB010000172.1 GCA_902795895.1 uncultured Lachnospiraceae bacterium
ATTAGTAAGTGAAGATCATAAGTACTCATGGCCGATTTGTTTTGGTGTTGTTATGTATCCGTTTATTGATATGTCAACAGCTGGTTGGATTGCGACTATGCTCAATTATTGGTGGCCGTTATTTACTTTGTTGGTATTAGCGTACTATTTAAAACAGGTAATGCTTGGGAATAAAATGAAATGGTATCAATGGATTATTTCTTTCGTATTTGCAGTATTTACATGTGACCATGAACAGGCTGCTACCGTTGTATTATTATTGTTTGGTGGTTGTTTTGTTTACTATTTGATAAAAAATAAATCCGTGTCATTGTATTTTATTATGATATTTTTAATTGATATTGTATCGTATGTGTACATTTTAATGTGCCCTGGCAATAGCAAACGATTAAAGCAAAGTGGTGGAGATGGGTATGGACAATTTCCATTGTTTCAAAAATTGGAATTAGGTATTTTTAATATTGAACTTCGGTTTTTCTGCGAGAGAAATATTTTTTTAATTGTATTTGTAGCGCTATTGGCATATTTTATGTGGAAAAAAAGAAAGACGACAAAAGGTTTTGTTTGTTGCATACCAATGATTATTGTCCTTTTCGGATATCAGGTATTAAATAAAATTTCACCTGTATTCGAAAAAATATTTATTGTGTCTGAGCGTACTTTAGAGATTAATATGCTAAGTTTGGCATCAATTTTGAAGTTGGTTTGGTTTGTTGTTTTTGTTGTAAGTATGTTGTTATGTTTTTATGAATTACTTAAAGATAACAAAAATGACGTTTTAAGCACAGTAGTTGTAATCGTTGCAGGATTTGGAAGTGCTGAAATGCTTGGAATGAGTCCTACTGTATTTACCTCGGATACAAGAATATTTATTTTCTTTTATTTTTCGTTAATTTATGCTTTTGTAATGTGTTTAAAGAATGTTTATTCAGAATTGACTTTTATGAAATATGAGCGTTTGGTTGTTGATTTATTACTGTTTTCAGTAATGGGGTATCAGTGTTTATATGTAGTATCAAATATCATTGGACGAAGAAAATGGAAGGCAATTCCTATAAGTTTTGAAATCGGAAAAGCAGTGGTAAATCAAGTAATGCACTGGCTGTAAGATAAAAGTGAGGTAAGATACATGGAAGATTTAATTTCAGTCATAGTTCCTGTGTATGGAGCAGAAAGTTATTTAGATAAGTGTGTTCGTGCTATCATGAACCAAACTTATAAAAACCTTGAAATCATTTTGGTAGATGATAAATCACCAGATAACAGTGGAAAGATTTGTGATGAATTAGCAAAAGAAGACGATAGAATCGTAGTTGTTCATCGTGAAGAAAATGGTGGAATATCTGCTGCAAGAAACAGTGGTATCGATATTGCAAAAGGCGAGTTTATCGGATTTTCAGACTGTGATGACTATATGCATGCCAGAAACTTTGAGATTTTGCACCGTTTAGTTGTAGATAATAAAGTGGATATTGCAGTAGCAGATTATCTGGAAATTGAAGATGATGACAATGATCATCAGGATGAAGTGATAGACTATGATAAGATTCAGATTGTTGAGAGATTAAAGGGCGTTGATTGCATGAAACACTTAATTACAGCCTTAAATACAAAGACAATCTTACCATGGAATAAATTGTATCGTAGAAAAGTATTTGATACAGAAGAACATTTCCGTTTTCCTGATGGTGTAAATGGTGAGGATGATTTCTGTATTCCACACTTACTTTGTGCGGCAGATGAAGTTGTATACACGGATGTGTCACTTTATTACTGGAGAAAAAGACCAACCAGTTACAGCCGTTCATTTAAGCTTTCAAGAACATCTTATTTGTATGTGTTGGAAGAACGTGAAGAATTTTTGGCAGATAAGATTTCCGATGAATTGAAACATCGTTTCTTAGTTCACTATATGGAAATTCTCTGGGATTTTTATTATCTGGTAAAAATCAATTATCCGGAAGAAAAGGAACGTTACCAGAGTTATCGTAAGAAATTTAAAGATAAATATGAGGCAAATAAGGATTTTCTTCATATTCCTGCAAAGAAGAAATTAAAGTGGGATGTATTTAGAAATGCTTTGTTTATCAGTGATGTATGGTATAAGATTGATCAGGTTAAGAGAAAAACAATCCGTAAGATCAAAGGAATTGATAACTATTACAACTAGAAAGAAGGAAGAAGCATGGCTGGAAAGATAAGTATTATTATTCCTGTATATAAAGTTGAAGATTATGTGGAACGTTGTATTAAGTGCATTCAGGCACAAACATATACAGATTGGGAAGCTATTTTCGTGGAAGATGGTTCGCCGGATAAAAGTGGTGAGATTTGTGACCGCTATGCCAGTGAAGATGAGAGAATTAAAGTAGTACATAAAGAGAATGCAGGAGTGGCAGCAGCACGTAACACAGGACTTGCAAATGCTACAGGTGATTATATCGCATTTATTGATAGTGATGATTATGCACATCCAAGGTATTTGGAAGTTTTAATGGATTTACTAACAGAAAATGATGCGGATCTTTCTATCTGTGGATATGAATTGTCTATGGGAAGTGATGTGGGAGATGATAAACCACTGGGAGAATTGGAAGTAATGAACAGTTCTCAAGCGGTAGCTAAGATTATCGAAAACCAGCAGTTTTGCAGTCCATGGTCAAAACTTTACAAAAAAGAATTGTTTGCCAATATTACATATCCGGAAGGCGCCATTTATGAAGATCTTGGAACTGCTTTTGAAATCTTTCAGGCAGCAGATAAGATCGTATATCAGAATATTCCTTTGTATTATTACTTCCAGGTTTCTGAAAGTATTACCAGAAGCGAGTTCCATTATGGAAAATTAGATGAAGCAAAGGCATTGAAACATCAGTATGAATTTATCAAAGAGCATTTTCCTGAACTTACGGAAGCTGCAAAATATAAGTATTTATATAATGTATATGGACATATTTTGTGTCTTGTAAAAGCGGATGATGACTTTGGAAAAGAAAAGTATAATGAGTTTTGTGGTATTTTAAATCAGAATATGGATTTCTTTAAAAAGTTCAAACCATTGTCAGGAAAACAGAAGTTTCGTTGTTTTATGATTGGACATCCGGGAATGTATAAGACGTTTTATAAGATGACGAAGAAGATATAATAGTATGATTTAGATTAGTTGGAGGATAAATATGAAAGTTGGAATAATTTCAATGCAGAGAATTGTAAATTATGGTTCTTTTTTGCAGGCATATTCATTAAAAAATACGATTGAAAGTATGGGACATGAGGTTGAGTTTGTGGATTATGAAATCGAACCACCAATTGTACCAAATCCTAATAATGATTATCAGCCACCAAAGAAAAAAAATGTGTTGCAAAAAGCAATGACATATGCATGGGAACATAGAAGTGCAAAAAGTAGAAAAGTCAGAAAGTATAACCGATTTTTGATGAATTTGGGCAAGGATTTTAGAGAACTATATTTTCCTATGTTAGGAATGTCAGAGGTTAGAAATCCTAGAGCAAAAGAGGATGTTATTGTAATTTGTAGTGATGAAGTTTTTAACTGTTTACAGACAAATCCGGATGTAGGGTATTCAAGACAGTTGTTTGGTAAAGATGCGAATGCCGATAAAATAATGACTTATGCGGCTTCTTTTGGAACAACCACGGTGGAAGGACTTGAAAAATATCACATAAAAGAAGAAGTAGCAGATTTGTTGAAGAAAATGGATTATATTTCGGTTCGTGATAAGAATTCAGTTGCTGTGATTAAAGAGTTAGTTGGCATTGATCCAGAGTATCATGTAGATCCTGTATTTTTGTGCGATTA
>CADBNB010000173.1 GCA_902795895.1 uncultured Lachnospiraceae bacterium
CGAGAAATTAACAACCGTTTTATTATTGCACTTATCTTTTGCAACTAACTTGTAATCACCAGCTTCTGATACAGTAAACTTATTACTCATTTTTTTCCCATTTAAGGTAACTGATGCAACACCGCTAACTTTATCTGAAACTTTAATGTTTACTTTACTTTCATATTCTCTATTATTTTTTACACCAGAAACCGTAGGCTTTGTCCAATCTGCATATACGTAGCAGGTCTTTCTCTTATTTTTCGCAGTAACATACTTTATTGTATATTTCTTTTCACTTTTTATTTTTAATTTAACCTTTGATTTTGCTGGAGAAAATACTTTTGTTTTAACACCGCAAGTCACTTTTTTAATTTTTGCGCTATCTGGCAAATAGTACACTTTTTTTCGAGTGTAAATTGTTGTTGCAGCTTCAACATTACTCATCGGAGTTATCAACGCAACCCCCATCGCAAAACATAGTAATGAAGCTGTCAGTTTTTTAAATTTTTTCATTATCTTTTCCCCTTTCTAAACCTGTAATAATACCTTCGAATAAGAATTCACTTTCAACACAAAATTGTAACTCATTTTCAATATTTTATCAATATTTTATGTACTATTGTTGTAATTTTTTTCCAATCATTGCAAGTTTCCTCAAAAATATTTACTTTTCTTTCAATAATTTTAAAAATATTTACTAAAGAATATTTAATTTTCATCTTATTTCTGATAAAATTGATACAGTTTGTTGTTTTTCTAACAGTAACACTAGAAAAACTATTCAACAAGAAAGTGAAAAATTGAGAGGTAATCTACGATTACTTAAACTATTGACTATTCATGGGAGCGTAAGAAATGATAGATAATTATAATGGTTGGTGTATTGGAGAATGCATCGGATCCGGTTCCTTTGGAAAGGTATACCGTATCTACAAAGAAGATTTTGGACATACTTACGAAGCTGCTTTAAAAGTAATGGAATTGCCACAAAGTAACTCTGAACTGATGTCACTTTGTTCAGAAGGCATGACCTATGAACAGGCGGAAGCCTATTATAAAGATGTAATTGCTGACATGGGAAAGGAATTTGCACTTATGTCTGATTTAAAAGGACATTCCCATATTGTCAGTTATGAAGATCACAGTATCGTTCCTAAGGAAAATGAATTCGGATGGAATATTTATATAAAGATGGAGCTTCTAACTCCAATGTTTGATTATATTCGTGATCATGAACTACACATAAATGATGCAATTACTATTGGTATTCATATTTGTAAGGCTCTTGAAATTTGTGCAAGCCGCAAAATCATTCATCGTGATATCAAACCGGAAAACATTTTCGTGTCAAAATCAGGCGATTATAAATTAGGTGATTTCGGTATAGCACGAGAACTTGATAAAACAACAGGAAATTTATCTCAAAAAGGAACCAAGAACTATATGGCTCCCGAGGTATTTCGCGGAACAAAATACGATGCAACTGTTGATATTTACTCACTTGGAATCGTATTATATCGTTTGTTAAATAATAACAGATTGCCATTCCTTCCACCTTCTCCTGTTCAAGTTCGATACTCTGACTATGAGAAGGCTATGCATATGCGTTTGAACAACGAGTTGATACCACCACCATGTAACGCATCTCCGGATTTAGCTGAAATTATTTTAAAAGCTATTTCATATTTTCCAGAAAGACGTTATCAGGATCCTTCACAGATGCGAATGGAATTGGAAAAGTTATTGCAAGCTAACCAAAAACCAACAAACAATGATACGATTTCAACTGCTACGCAAAATAATGCTTCAACATTTAATACAAATTCTGGTTCCTTACCAGATATGTATGACAGTTCTTCAAACAGATTAAATGTTTCAAACAATATGATGCGTAGTAACACGGCATCAAATACATATAATTCCTTCAATTCATCGAACTCCGTTTCGACAAATCCTGGAGGTGAAACAATTGCACTTAACTTTAATCACTCAAACACTCAGTATGATCCACAAACCAGAATTCTGAATACGTCTTCCGGAACAGATTGGTCGACAGGTTCAACACCACAACAACTGAATGTTTCTGCAAATGATTATATGTACGCTTCTTCTGATTCATATGATTATTCAAATGTTCAAGAAGAAGATTTTTCAACCAGAAATCGTATTCGGGCTTATATTGCTATCGGTGTAACTACCCTTATTGTAGTAATTATAGTTCTTTTCTTTACTATTTTCCAATTAGCAAGTGACATCGAACCAGCAACGGTTAGTGAAACAACATCTACACCTGCCCAAACGATTTTGCCTGTTCCAACTGTAACTCCTACTTTGGAACCAACTAGTAAGCCTACACCAACACCTACAAAAAAAGCCACAAAAAAACCGGCAAAAAAACCTGCTACAAAAGCTCCGACTCACAATAATAACAATAATAATAACAACAATAATAACAATAATAACAATAATAACAATAATAATAACAATAGTAGCAATAGCGGCAGCAGTGGAAGTGGCAGCGGCAGTAGTGGAAGTGGCAGCGACAGCAGTGGTGGCAGCAGTGGCAATAGTAACAACAATAACGATAACGATGATGATGATGATTTAATTTTAGATGATTCAGATGCTGATTTTTCACTGCCATAGTGGCAATTCTTCTTGATTCATTGCATATTTTCATAACAAATAGTATAATGTTTAGTGACACATATTTTTTATGTTGTGTCACTAAACATTTTTTGCTTTATTTGTTTTTTAAGCATATAATGAAAAAACATTTTCGTTATATTAACATGGGTATTATTACAATAATTACATTTTAGCAATGCCTGATTACAGGCAGAGTAAGCAACACAAATATTAGGGGATATAAAGGGGGATGCTTATGGCTAATAAAATCCGTTCAGAGGCTGAAAGGCCTTATGATGCATCATTGGAAGGTCACAACATGTCCATGTATGACAAACTTCCATACAAGAGAAACGAAGAATTGTGTAATGCACAAACACTCGGACTCAACAGCGGTAATCTTCTGAAATTTTATCGTTGTAACCAGGCAGTTGAAACACGAGAAATTACAAATCAAGATGAAAACTTTTCTCACATTGTATCAGATCATATTAAGAAAGACGAGAAAGAATATATTGCCCGTCATAAAAATTATCCTCTTCTTTTCGGGCCAATCGGCGGACAAGAGGAAGATGAGGATGAAGAAGATAGTTCTGACGATGAAGAGTATGATTCTGATGATGATGAATAACATTTCTATATATTTCATCATCCTGCCCGGTTGATAACTGTGTCAGCACAAATCTTCTCAATGGTAAGATTATAGTAGCAGAAAGCACTTGGCTTGACTGTTGCAGATTATAAACAGAAAGAAGAGGTAACTATTATGAAACTTTGGGGCGGTCGTTTTACAAAAGAAACAGATCAGTTGGTACACAATTTCAACGCATCCATTGGCTTTGATCAAAAATTTTACAAACAGGATATTGAAGGCAGCGTAGCTCACGTTACTATGCTTGCAAAACAAGGCATTTTAACAAATGATGAAAGAGATACCATTATCAACGGTTTAAATGGTATCAAAAATGATATCGAAACCGGAAAGTTAGAGATTGACGGAACTCATGAAGATATTCACAGTTTCGTGGAAGCTCATTTGATTGAGCGTGTCGGTGATACCGGAAAGAAATTACATACCGGTCGTAGCCGTAACGACCAGGTAGCACTGGACATGCGTCTTTATACAAGAGATGAAGTATTGGCAACAGATGAGTTATTGAAAAAATTACTTGTTGAATTACACAAGATCATGAAAGAAAATCTTGATACTTACATGCCTGGTTTTACCCATTTACAGAAAGCTCAACCGGTTACTCTTGCTCATCATTTTGGAGCATATTTTGAAATGTTTAAAAGAGACCGTTCAAGACTCTCTGATATTTATAAGCGTATGAATTACTCTCCAATCGGTTCCGGTGCATTAGCCGGTACCACTTATCCGTTGGATAGAGCATATACAGCTGAATTACTTGGATTTGACGGTCCGACTATGAACAGTATGGACTCTGTTTCAGACCGTGATTATCTGATTGAGTATTTAGCTGCAATGTCAACTATCATGATGCACTTAAGCCGTTTCTGCGAAGAGATTATTATTTGGAATTCCAATGAATACCAGTTTGTAGAAATCGACGATGCCTACAGTACAGGAAGCAGTATTATGCCTCAGAAGAAAAATCCGGATATTGCGGAACTTGTTCGTGGTAAGACCGGTCGTGTATATGGCGCTTTGATGTCTCTTTTAACTACTATGAAGAGTTTACCACTTGCATACAACAAGGATATGCAGGAAGACAAAGAGCTTACCTTTGATGCCATTGATACGGTAAAGGGATGTATTTCATTATTTACAGGCATGATTTCCACTATGGAATTTAAGAAAGAAAATATGAACAAGAGTGCCAGAAATGGATTTACAAATGCCACTGATGCGGCAGACTACCTTGTAAACCACGGCGTTCCTTTCCGTGATGCACACGGTATTGTAGGACAGCTTGTTTTATTCTGTATTGATAAAAACATTGCGCTTGATGATATGACTTTGGAAGAATACAAGGCCATCAGTCCTGTATTTGAAGAAGATATTTACGAAGCTATCAGCATGGAAACCTGCGTTCAGAAACGTAACACCATCGGAGCTCCCGGTCAGGAAGTAATGAAACAGGTAATTGCAGCTAACGAAGCATATTTAAAAGAGAACTAAAATATCTAAAAGGCTACCCGCAATTGGGTAGCCTTTAACTAATTCAATGATTAAATTGAAAATAACAAATCTGCGTAACATGGCACTGGCCAGTACTCTTTTCCAACCATTGGTTCTAATTCATCAATTGGAGCTCTAAGTGCATCCATATCCGCTTTAATTACATCCTTAAAGAAGTTCGCCTGTTTTGCTACATCTTTAATCTCAGCTGCTTCAGCAATAGAACTTCTAAGTTTTGCTAACGCTTTCTGTGCCTGAGCCAACAAGTCTGATGACTTCTTCAAAAGTTCTGTCTGAACTTCAACATTTACACCATCGCATGCTGCTGTGATTTCATTGATAGAAGCTGCAAGGTCTGTTACGTATGTAATGATAGCAGGGATAAATTCCTTAGATGCCATATCCACCATAGTCTTAGCCTCGATGTTGAGTTCTTTTGCATATGCCTCGTAATAAATCTCAGCACGAGCTTCTAACTCTACTCTATTTAATACTTTCAGTTTTTCAAATACTGAAATAGTCTTCTCTGTAACTAACTCAGGAATTGCATCCACCATAGTCTTCTTGTTTGGAAGACCTCTTCTCTCAGCTTCTTCAATCCATCCGTCTGAATATCCATCACCATTGAAAATGACTCTCTGATGCTCTTTCAAAGTCTTTACAATCAAATCATGAGCTGCTGACTTCACATCTTCAGCTTTTTCCAACTGGGTTGCAAAATCTTCCAAAACATCTGCAACGATTGTATTTAAGATTGTGTTTGGTCCGGCTACTGACAATGAGGAAGCAACCATACGGAATTCAAACTTATTTCCTGTAAATGCAAATGGTGATGTTCTGTTTCTGTCTGCCACGTCCTTTGTAAAGTCAGGCAATGTACTAACACCTGTCAAGAACTTCTCACCGGTAATTGAACTTGTTGCCTCTCCTGAGGAAATCAACTGCTCTACTACATCCTGTAACTGATCTCCTAAGAAAACAGAGATGATTGCAGGTGGTGCCTCATTGGCTCCCAATCTGTGGTCATTTCCCGGACAAGATGCAGAAAGACGTAATAATCCTGCATGTTCATCTACTGCACGAACAACAGCAGCAAGGAACAATAAGAACTGTAAATTGTGATGTGGTGTCTTACCTGGATCTAATAAGTTCTGTCCGTCATCGGTAACCAATGACCAGTTATCATGTTTTCCGGAACCATTGACTCCGGCAAATGGTTTTTCATGTAATAAACACTCTAAATTGTGTCTCTTTGCAACTTTTTTCATAACTTCCATAACTAACTGGTTATGGTCTGTTGCGATATTTGCTGTACCGTAAATTGGTGCTAACTCATGCTGTGCAGGTGCAACTTCATTGTGCTGTGTCTTAGCTAAAATTCCAAGTTTCCACAACTCAATGTTGAGTTCTTTCATGTACGCTGCAACTCTTTCCTTCAAAGTACCGAAGTAATGATCATCTAACTCCTGTCCCTTTGGAGGCATTGCACCAAACAAAGTACGTCCTGTAAAGATTAAATCTTCACGCTGTAAATACATATCTCTATCAACAAGGAAGTATTCCTGTTCTGGTCCTACGGAACATCCAACCATCTGAACTTCTTCATTTCCTAAAGCTCTCAATACACGAACTGCCTGCTCGCTGATAGCTTCCATAGAACGAAGCAATGGTGTCTTCTTATCCAAAGCCTCACCTGTATATGAACAAAATGCGGTTGGGATACAAAGGATAACGCCTGCGGCATCTTCCTTTAAGAATGCAGGTGATGTACAATCCCATGTAGTATATCCTCTTGCTTCACAAGTATCACGGATACCACCATTAGGGAATGAAGAAGCATCTGACTCACCTTTTACTAATTCCTTACCGGAAAACTCTAACATAATTCCACCTTCGCCAGCCGGCTGAATGAAAGAATCATGCTTTTCAGCTGTAATTCCTGTCATTGGCTGGAACCAATGTGTATAATGTGTTGCACCTCTTTCAAGTGCCCACTCTTTCATTGCATGTGCTACTGCATTTGCAACCTCCATATCAAGATCCTGACCTTCTGCCATAATCTTTTTCAATTTTTTGTAAATAGGCTTAGGCAAACGCTCTCTCATAACGCTATCATTAAATACGTCTTTTGCGAAAACATCTTCAATTACATTCTGTCCCATAGATTTTCTACATCCTTTCTAAACAATCACTTCTTATTGAGTATACTTTATCAAACGAACTCTGTCAATGAACCTTTTTTAAATCGTTTTTAAAGAATAAGTTGATTATTGCCCCAAACCGCGAAATTATCTTTAAATATTTTGTTGAACAGAACAATTGGATTGCAGTTTTCTATTCAAAAAGAGACGTCCCCACAAAGGAACGCCTCCACTTATTATTCTTCTTTTGATATTGTTACATCCACATGATCGTAAGGAATTGAAATACCTTCTTCATCGAATTTCAATTTAATCTTCTCTTGAATGTTCCATTTTGCCTGCCAGTAGTTCTCACATTTTGTCCACACACGAAGTCCCATATTGATAGCACTTGCACCAAACTCTCCAACGAATACGGTAACTTCTTCATTCTGCATAACAAGTTCTTCTTCTCTTGCTACCTTTTCAAGAATTGTCTTAACTTGTACAATATCAGAATTATAGTCAACACCAACGGTTAAATCAAGTCTTCTCTTTTCATCATATGTTACGTTTACAATATTTGCACTTGATAAGCTACCATTTGGCAATACAATTTTCTTGTTATCACCAGTCAAAAGTGTAGTATGTACGATATCAATTCCAGTTACCACACCTTCATTTCCAAGAGCAATGATGTAATCACCTATTCCAAATGGTTTTGTAATCAAAAGAATGATTCCACCTGCAAAGTTTGCCAGACTTCCCTGTAATGACAAGCCGACTGCCAATCCGGCAGAACCAAGTACGGCTACAATAGCTCCGCTTCCAACATTTAGATAAGTAGCACAGATTGCTATCGCAAGCACAAATCCGACACCTTTTGCCAAGGAATTTAAAAAGTGAATCGTTCCTTCCTCAATGGAACTTCTACGAAGTGACTTATCCATAATCACAATCAGTTTCTTTATTACAAATTTACAAATAATAAAAATAAGAACTGCAATTGCTAATTTAATCGCCACCGGAATAATGACGTCAGTAGCATAATCTTTCACCCAATCAGCTAATTTTCCAAGATAAGTTACAGTATCTTCCACAGAATCAATATCGCCTGACGGTGGCATTGTTCCGTTTATCAAATTTAACCCTTCTCCTTCGTTACTTAATAATCCATACGCCATTTTAGCATGGCTAACAATTGAACCTAACATTTAACATTTCCTTTCTTTCTTGATTATATATTTTATTGGGCAGCTGCCCATAATAAACAAAATATTTCTTATGTAACTTTTACACAGCCCCCAAGTGTATTCCCACTGAGCGTTTTGTGCATTATAATAGGGGCAAACTCTCCTTTGCCCCCACCATTTTCATATATTTCAAAAAACTATTTTTTCTTTGATTTTTTTGTCACTTTTTTCTTTGTTTCTGTTGTCTTTTCTGAAGCGGCTTCTAACACCGGTGTACACTGAAAAACGGAAATTCCCAAAGGAGGAACGGTAATCGTAATCGAATGCTCTCTCTCGTCAAACTCTTCCTTCTTTGATTGTTTTACTCTAGGATTTACAACCCCTTCTCCCCCAAATTCTTCTGCATCACTGTTGAAAATTTCTTTATATTTTCCCTTGAATGGAACACCAATCTGGAATTTTTCATATGTAACAGGTGTAAAGTTACATACAACTAAAAGCATGTCATCATCATTTCCGTTTTTACGAAGGAATGACACAATACTTCTTTGGGAATCCATACAGTTAATCCACTCAAATCCTTCCGGCTCAGAATCTTTCTGATACAATGCAGGATGGTCTAAATACAGTTGATTAAGCGCTGCAACATACTGCTGCATCTTCTGATGTGCAGGATATTTTTCAACCAAATCCCACTGAAGTCCCGCTTTTTCGTTCCACTCATCAAACTGTGCAAACTCTTGTCCCATGAACAAAAGCTTCTTTCCAGGATGAGTCATCATAAATCCGTAAGCTACACGAAGGTTTGCAAACTTCTGCTCGTATGTTCCAAACATCTTGCTGATCATAGAGCGCTTTCCGTGAGTTACTTCATCATGCGAGAACACAAGGATAAAATCTTCCGTGTACTGATATAACATACCAAAAGTTAAGCCATTGTGACTTCCTTTTCTAAACAATGGATCTAACTGCATATAAGCAAGGAAGTCATTCATCCAGCCCATATTCCACTTAAAGTCAAATCCAAGTCCGTCTTCTTCCAAATCACCTGTTACCTTTGGCCACGCAGTAGACTCTTCCGCAATCATAAGAACACCTTCATTTCGTTCTTTCATCACACGGTTCATTTCCTTTAGAAGATACACAACTTCAAGGTTTTCATTTCCACCGTAAATATTTGGTGTCCACTGCCCTTCACTTCTGGCATAATCAAGATAAAGCATGGATGCAACCGCATCTATACGAAGACCGTCTGCGTGATATTTTTCTGCCCAAAACAAGGCATTTGAAATGAGGAAACAGTTTACCTGCGGCTTGCCAAAGTCAAAAATGTATGTGCCCCAATCCGGGTGTTCTCCTCTTTGTGGGTCAGGATTTTCATACAGACAGGTGCCATCATAATGTGCTAAAGAAAAATCATCTTTTGGAAAATGCGCTGGTACCCAGTCAAAAATCACGCCAATTCCGTGCTTATGCATATAATCTACAAAATACATCAAATCTTCCGGTGTACCATATCGCGATGTAGCTGCATAGTACCCTGTCACCTGATATCCCCATGACTCATCCAAAGGATGCTCCATCACAGGCATAAGCTCGATATGTGTATAATTCATCTTCTTTACATAATCCGCAATCAACGGAGCTAATGTACGATAATTGTAAAATCCATCCGGATCTTCCTCTGTCAGTTCTTTCTTCTTCCATGAACCAAGATGCAATTCATATACATTCATCGGTTCTTCCAAGGGTTTTCTGTCTTTACGGGCCTTTATCCACTCATCATCCCGCCATGTATATTGTTCTAAGTCCGCAACAATATTTGCGGTATTTGGTCGAACTTCACTGGCAAATCCATAAGGGTCTGATTTCAAAAATGTGACATCGCCTCTAAGCTTAATCTCATATTTGTAAATTGCTCCCGCTTCCACTCCCGGAATAAATATTTCAAAAATGCCGGAATTTTCCAGTTTTCTCATCTGGTACATACGACCGTTCCAAAGGTTAAACTCACCTACAACGCTGACACGAATGGCATTTGGTGCCCACACGGCAAATGCGGTTCCCTTTACACCATCAATGGTCATAGGATGCGCTCCCAGCTTGTCAAACATATTGTAATGAACACCATTAAGGAAACGTGTTTCGTCCTCCAAGTCTACGGTGCTTTCAAACTGGTATGGATCTTCTATCTCCTGACGATATCCATTGGAATACTCGGCAAGGAAACAATACTTTGGTATCTTCTTTCCGGATAACAGCACAGCAAAAAAGCCTGCCTCATCCTCCATAAACATCTCTTCTCTTTTTCCGGTTACTTTGTTCTTAACCCAGACTTTTACCGCATCCGGAATATATGCCTGAACTAAAATGCCATCTTTTATCAAATGGGCTCCTAAAAATTCATGTGGATTACTCTCTTCTGAATAGATTACAGCTTCTATTCTCGCCCAATCCATCAGATCATACACTTTTTCTTCCATACTTTTCATTTATACATCCTCCTCAAGCTGTCGCAACGCAACACTCCCAAAAATCCCCATCTGTCACGCTTCTATCACAACTTCTTCTATCATACCATTTTTCCTATATCAAGTAAAGTACATATACAGTTTCTGTTCACTTGAAAACAAAGAATTCTAACCGTTTTTTCAAGTCGTTCACAAACACCAAATATCTTATTCTTTTGTTTTACTTTGCCACCCCCATATTGTATAATTATAAAGGGTAGCGTGTTGTTAAATGAGATAGAGTTTATATATTATCTCAGAGTCTTTTGGGAAGAATTTTGAGAGAACATTCAAGCACATAGGAGGTATGACAAATGTTAGAAAGAGAGTTTGTCGGTCATAAAGTTATTTTAATACTTGTTTTAATTATTCTTTTCGGTTTTACCTTTAAATATTATTTACCAGAAAAAAATAATCTTTCATCTACCGAAGGCGGAACACTTGCTATTGCAAATTCGGACGAAGATATATCGTCAAATCCGTACAACATATGCAAATACAATCCCGAAGCAATCTCCCCACAGCTGAATGGCTCAACCTTTATCGAACGCTTTGGAAACGCCTTCAGTTGTTTACATAAAATATCTGCGAATCTAGATTCTAATTCTGTTTTATTATAAACAAATAATTACAAGAATACAGATTGGATTTCCAGCGAATACTATGATTCATTGCATTATGTAGCAGATGATAATCAGTTCAATTACGGAACTGTGGTAAATAACGCGACCTTGTCTCAAAAGCCACCAGTTTATTACGTATTGTTACATATCATATATTCCACATTTCAGAGCGTGGACATTTACCGTTTAGGATTTTTTATCAATGCATTCTTTTTGTTTTTTTCTGCATTGCTCATTCATAAGATTGGTAAGCTTTATTTACGTTCTTCCTGGGTGGGACTTGCAGGCGCAATCACCTATCTGTTAAGTATGGGATGCTTTTCGGCAACGCTTTGCATCACCCCATATGTGATTGTAGATTTTCTTGCCATTTGCACACTCAACCTGCATTTATTAGCTTTGGATAAAGAAAAAGTACCTGTTTATGCATTGGTTTTGCTATTTTTTGTAAACATCATAGGAAATTTAACGGATTACAGCTACCTGTTGTTTTCCATTATTCTTTCTCTATGTGTTACATTTTCGTTTTTATTTTTAGATCATATGAAAAGTTTTAGCCTGATGTTGTTAGAAACAATACTTTCTTTGTTTTTCACAACAATGTTCTATCCTAGTTTTCTCTTACACATTGGAACAGGGCTTATTTCCAGTTGGCATCATTTTATGTCAAAAACATCAATGACAGAATTACATTCTGATTCACTATCAAATGTAGGTACATTACTAAATCAGATGTTTTCAAAAACTTTTTATATCATAGGTATATGTTTGTTTTTGTTGTTTATTTGTTCTTTATTTTTCAAAAAAGGAACATTTGCCCAGCATTGGAGCAACTTCAAAGAACGTGCCTATCACGGAAATTTTGCTGATTTACTAATTCCTGCATTGACATTACTATACTTTGGTGTTCTTACATATTTTTACGGAAGTGCTAATTATTATGTACTTACCACTACATTGCCATTTATTTTTCTCTTTTTAAGCTATTTGGCATATCGTTTTTGTCATGCATTGATTCATTCTGAGTTTAACAGTGGCTTAATTACAACCGGATTTTTATTGTTGTTAAGTACAGTTTCACTTGCAATCAGCGAGCCTCATTTAGAATTTGACCAGACAGATAACACAGTATCATACGCAGAAGAAACAGAAACGGACAATTGTATCTTTATTACTTCAGATACACTTTCATCCCAAAACCACATTTCTGAGATTGCATCTTACAATCAATCCATTGTAATCTCAAGTACAAAGCTAAATATCTTCAAAAAGCAGATATCTCTGAAAGATTTACCTTCTGTTATTGTTTATCTTTCAAATGATGACTATGTAAACGGAACTATTGATAAACTGACAAAACTGGGTGATTTTTTAGTTGCTGAACAGTTGGCAAGTAAAGTTGATTTGGATGGAAATTCTATCTATATCTATGAATTAAGCAAACATCCGGTGTGATCTAAATATACATTGAAACAAAACGTTTTGCTTGCAAATACGGACGTATATTTCTGCCACAATAATTTAAACACTGATAAAACTAACAGAAAGGCCTGATATTTCATGAAACCGACAAACTCACGTTACTCAATGGAAGAATTGTGTGAGGAGCTATCCATTTCTTCCGGCACTGTCCAAAACTGGCTGAAACGAAACGTGATTTTTGCCGACGGATATGAAAACAACAGACCTTTCTTTTCTTTTGCCCAAATTAACCTGCTGAAAGAAAAACTTCAATCAAAGGAAAGCACTTCATTAAAATCCAGACGAAACAAACTGTATACCAACGGATTTCAGATGTACAAAGCGTACTCTCCTTACCCGGAAGCTTTAGAAGAACTGAAAAATCTTTTTGATGCCATTGGCATTTATTTTACTTATGAAACCCCCGTTTCTGAAATTCTTCTTCGCTGTATTCTTGCAGAATGTACCTTACAGCTTTTTGCTCCGGATACACATAATACAAATTTGTTAGCCGCTTATTTATCAAACAGTTTATGTGGCACTTTTTCTGAGGATTGTACCTTAGAATTTTTGAATTATTTCATAAATGAATTGCTGATGGATAAGAAAGAAGCTTCTTCTGTCATTTCGAAATACCCGGAAATCTTTGCGGTAAAATTTCACAAACGCCAGATTGAAGACCTTCTAGGTCTAATCTATCAATCCTTACAATCTTTGGGATGTAGAAAAAAACAGGGTGCATATTTTACTCCTCAAAAGCTGACTAAGGAAATTACAGAAGCATTGACCGGCAAAAAAATACTCGATCCCAGCTGCGGCACCGGTAGTTTTCTTCTTTCCCTATGTCAAAAGCATCCTATAGAAAATTTATTTGGCTATGATATTGATGCCCTCAGCATCACTATCGTAAAAATCAATCTGGCTTTGCACGGAAACTGTCGAGATTTGAATTTATTGAATTCACATTTTATTGTAAAAAATACGTTGCTCTCCCAAAACAAAAAGGAAAAATTTGATGTAATCGTTGGAAATCCTCCTTGGGGAAGTAATTTTTCTTCTAAAGAAAACATCTTATTTTCAAAAATGTATCAATGTGTGGAAAAAGGGAAACCAGAAGCATTTTCCCTCTTTTTAGAAAAGAGTCTTAACATGTTAAAGATAGGTGGAACTCTGTCCTTTTTAATACCGGAAGCTTTGTTACAAGTTAAAAAGCACGCCGCAATTCGCCTATTTTTATGCCAGAACGCACAACTTCTGAGCATTTTCTACTTAGGAAATGTATTTCACGAAGTCCAGTGTCCTTGTATTATTCTCACCTTGAAAAAGATAGAAGCAGTGCCGGCACAAGATACGCTTCTTTGTAAAGGTGCTTTTATACGAACATTCACTGAAAGTTTTACCATTTCTGAATACCGAAATGTTTCTTATACCAATTTTTCATTTTTAGCAAATGACCATGACTATAAACTATTAGAAAAAATACGAAATGTTCCATGCGAATACTTAAAAAATCAATGCGACTTTGCTTTGGGTGTCGTAACCGGAAACAACAAAGAATTATTAAGTTCTTCACAAAAAAATGGTCTGGAACCAATTGTATCCGGAAAAGATGTTGATGCCTACCAAATTCACACTCCGAAAAATTTTATTAAATTTTCATCGGAAATATTGCAACAATGCGCTCCGGAGGCATCTTATCGCGCAAAAGAAAAACTTGTATATCGTTTCATCAGCACCACTCCTGTGGTTGCATATGACAACAATGGTTTTCTAACCTTGAACAGTTGTAATATTCTGATACCTCATATTCCTGATATGGATATGAAATACATTTTGGCATTACTTAATAGTTCTGTATTGCAGTTTTACTTTAAAAACACTTACTCCACTTTAAAAATACTGCGTTCCCAACTGGAAGAACTACCTTTAGCAATTCCAACAAAAAAGCAGCAGAAACAGGTAATTCACTTAGTAGATGAAATTTTAAATACAACGGATGACATTCATAAGCAAGAACTCATGAACTCAATTGATGCATTGGTTCGCGATATTTACGGCGTGAATTGTTAAGGGCTATCACAAAGAGAAAACTCTTCGCGATAGCCCTTTTAATACTTCTGTCTATCTATATTGTAAAATCATTATGAAGGTGAATTAACAAGTGGTGTCTGTGTTGGTGTTGGCTCCTGTGTTGGTGCCTGTGTTGGTTTTGTCCATGAAAGATGTCCTGAAATCTCTCCATCACCAATATAACCACCATCTCTGTAAATTCCTGTCCACTGATGTTCTGTTGAAGTCATGTTTAATTCCTGAACTTCTGGTTTAATCCACTGTTTCATTTCATATCCTCCTTAAAACTCACATGTTCTCCCGGTAAAAAACACCCAAAGAACTTCATTATGTACTCTCGAAAATCTTCCTCTTCAACTTTCAAAAGTTACATTTATTTCTTACATTTCCCACTTTACCAAATCTTTCCTCAGAATGGAATAAAACTAACAATTTTGTAATAAAAAACCATAAAAATCCAATTTTATGAAATAATTCTCCTTGCTAACAATCATATCTCCTTCTTCTATTTTTCCAGTTCCAAGAAATTCACAACAAAAGAACAAAGAGTTTTGCTTGCAAAATAATCTAACTGCGACTACTTTAGAGGTATTTTCTTTTAATTCTTTAGCTCAATTATGTATGCTAAAACACGCACACTAATTTTAACTATGCTTTTTTTAACTTACACACTTTACTTGGCACCCCAGCATTTATTAAATTATGAAACTTTGTCAATCATATGACTTATTATTTTGTTGAAAAAGAAACAAGCTTTCTAAAAAAAGCAGCCTCTGTAAATCATTTTCCAATTGTTCATCCGCTTTTTTTTCATCCTTTACCACTTCATCTACTGCCGCAATAAATTCTTTTATCTGACTTTCATTCATGTATTCACTTTTTTCCTTAGGATTTCGTATAACAAGCTTTTCCTTTACGTCTTTCCAATCCCTGAATATTCTTAAATGCCAATCTCCATTTTGAATTCCATATCTTGGCCATACATCCACATAAGAACTTGGCAAATAATCGTGCATGGCTCCGCGTATCATCCAACGGACATTTCCTTTGTAAGCAAAATACTCAAATGGTGCACCAAGGCAAAACTCTAACATTTGCAGATTTCTGGTTGGATCACATATAAGAACGCCGACAGCCAGCCCAAGTTTTGTTTCGTAGCTTCCTATGTACATATAGGATGCCGGAATACACATAGTTTCCAATCGGCGTTTTGGTGTATCCGGAAGATCCTGATAGGCTAAAACAGTTTTTACATGTTGAAAACGCTCTTTCATAGGATAATTATCAAGTATTTTTTCGCTGACAAATTTATTTGAAATTTCAATCTTAAGTTCCGGTTCCTTTGCATATTGCTCATCTGCATAAGCAAAATACCCTTTCATCTGCTTGTGTGCACGCAAACGGCTCTGTGGCACAATCTTTTTACAATAACCATTTAAATAAGAATAATACTCCCATTTTCTTCCCTGACTATAAAGCAAATATAACGCAGACTCAATATTACCATAAGAAACGGTACTATAAATGGTACAATAAAAATGTACAAAAAATCCAAAATAAAAATGTACAAATGTTATACTGTTACCGTGGAGGTAAACAGTATGA
>CADBNB010000174.1 GCA_902795895.1 uncultured Lachnospiraceae bacterium
CGGGACTATCGTCTTGCCCGAAAAATCGTAGGCTTCGAGGAAAGTGTTGATAATGGTCGGTGCCACATACCACCAGATTGGAAATCCTAAATAAATACGTTCATAATTCTCTATTTTTGCATCCTTATCTGCAATTACAGGACGAAATGTTTTATCATTCATCTCAACCGAACTTCTTGACTGCTTATCCATCCAGTCTAAATCCGCTTTCGTATATGGAACCTCCGGCTTTATTTCATAAATATCTGCATCTGCTGCCTTGGCTAATGTTTTAGCAAGTTTTGCTGTTATGCCACTTGCACTAAAATACGCAACTAATGTTTTCATTCCTATCTATCCTCCTACCATAAATCATATGGTTTCATCGTTTCCTTATTTCTAAATTCATGTTTCTCATAATATCCAATCAACTTTCCTTCAGAACGCAGAGCTACCATATATACATCTTTGTTCTGCTTCTCGTTATAAAAAGTATAAACAAGATTATGCTCAGGTGCTGCTGCAAACCATTCCACCACTTGTCTTATTTTTTCCTGTGACACTGCATTATGACAATCCATAAGATTTTGACCTATAAGATTTTCGCCACCTCGCTTCGAGTAATTCTCAATTGCAGCCGGATTCATATATATAATCTCATGCCGAAGATTACAGATAACCACTGCACACCTGTCCTGGTCTATAATACTTTTATAAAAATCAACATACGCTTTGAATTTAAGCTTCTTTTCATTCTCAAGTCTTGAATTCAATTTGCTTTTCTTAGATTTATAATAATTCTCTATCTCATAATCTGGAATCCATATACCTGCATCATTGATTTTATCCAGGACAGTATTAATAATCTGTTCATCACCTTCAAAATCGGGAATTTTTTCATTCTCGGATACATATTTTTTGTATTCCTCATATATCCAGCCTATGATTTTCTCCTTCTGCTTCATTTTCAAGTTGTTGAAAGATTTGTTCATTTGAAGTAACTGCCCATCCACAACTTTATGTACTTTTGTTTTCTTCTTTTTTGCCATAACACATCACACCTGCATATCATTGAAATATTTTTCCGCCTTGTATTTTTCAATCACATTAACATTTTTCTTAGAATAATTAATTCCCCATTCCGGTTTACTATTCTGACCAGGCTTGTCGTAATTTCTATCTACCAATACAGAATTTGGCTCATTCCAGGCAGTCGCAGGTATAATATACACTTCAGGTAACATATCCTCCTCAAAATGTAAAAAACATACCAGATGCCTGTCATCTGCACTTAATTAAGCCACCTGCCGCTAACTCTTTACGTACTCATATTAAATATAAAACCCAACATCTACAAAATTAGGATAATACTTATATATCTTAACATATCGCTTAATTTCTTTGGCTGGTACAAACGGAATTAATTCAATTATTTTTTCAACATCATTATCAGGTAAATACTGATTTATCAATGTAATCTCTTTATTTGTAAGTACTGGCATTGTTATCTCATATATATTTTCATCAAAAGAAAAACACTCATGCTGTTTTAAGGCATTTATCGGAAAGTTTTTATCATAAACATCTTCTTCCTCCGAATAAATAAACAACGCATATGTAAACATAGGTGTTCCATCGTTGTATGTACAATTCAATATTTGCTCAATACAATAATTGGGTTCAAATTCTTGTTTTATTGCATTTCTGTCACTTATGGCAGCATTTGCCGCATTACTAATAATTTTATAAAAAGTATTTCCAATTTCAGAATTAGAACATTGTCCTTTTTTTATCGGAGAACAAAGTCTATGTGAATCCTCAAACTCATTCCTAAATTTAATATAACGAACCTCCGAATCATTTTCCATACTTGCAGAAATAATAAGTAAACTTCCAACAGCTGCCTTTAAAATACATTTTTCAAAACAATCAAGCATACTCGGTTTTAAAAATTCATCGTAATCCAACCAAATTATATTTTTCTTATCTTTACTCCAATCAATCTTATCCAAAGCATCCATTGCTTCTGCAAACTTAATATCTATAAATCCATATGGTCTATTAAATAAATATCTATTAATACAATTTTCTTGTATCTTACTTTTAATAATTTCATTATCTATAATTCCTTCTATACGCTGTGCTTCTATTTCAAAAGAAGCAAGTATCTTTTGTTCATATTCTGTTATTTTTGTGTCATCAATTGCCGCTTTTTGAGAAGTATCTGCATTTTTATATTTTTTATTTATCTCATCGCTAATCCACAAAAACACATTATTATAAACCAATTTAATTACACTATTAAAAGAAAAATCATATTCCTCGTTTCTTTGCA
>CADBNB010000175.1 GCA_902795895.1 uncultured Lachnospiraceae bacterium
AACCTGAGCCTGCTCCGGCTCCTCCGGTTAATGACGATCCTAACCACGTTATGACTCCTGAGGAAATTGCCGCTTTAATTGCTAGTACAAATTAGAAATATATGATAAAATAAGAATCGTTAGAGTACATACCTTTTTTTGTAACCTCTGACGATTCTTATTTTTTGCAGAAAGGGCGATTGCCATTTGAATTATATAATATTAGATTTGGAATGGAACCAGTCTCCGACCGGTAAAATCAACGAGAACAAGGACATTCCCTTTGAAATCATTGAAATCGGAGCTGTAAAGCTCAATAAAGACAAAGAAATATTAGGGGAATTTCACCAATACATTCGTCCACAGGTTTACCTTGAAATGGACGTAAACGTACACGCAGTCACTCACATCAACATGGAAGATTTGCAATGTGGAAAAACATTTCCTGAGGCATTCAAAGATTTTCAAGCATGGCTTGGTGATGAAGAAATGATTTTTTGCACCTGGGGTTCCATGGATTTAGTAGAATTCCAACGAAACATGCGTTTCTACAACTTCCCACCTTTTGAAAATAAACCATTTTTCTTTTATGATGTACAAAAATTATTTGCCATCTTTTTTGAAGAAAATCAAAACCCAAGAACTCTATGTTTTGCGGCTGATTTCTTTCACATTACGAAACAGGGTGAATTTCATTCTGCCATTTCTGATGCCAGATATACCGCGAAAATCTTTCAAAAATTTGATCTAAAAAAGACGAAAAAGTTTATGGAACTAAACTACTTTAGTCCACCAAAATGCTTAGAAGACGAAATGTATGTTTCTTTCAAAACTTACGCAAAATACATCTCTATGGAATTCAAATCCAAAGAACAGCTTCTTCATGCAAAGCACGTAAAAGCCACAAACTGCTGTATTTGTCAGGAAGCCGCCACCAAAAAGATTGATTGGTTTCCCAACAGCACAAAGACCAATTATTACGGCGTGTTTTACTGTAAGGAACACGGATATCTAAAAGGAAAACTTCGTGTAAAAAAGACGGATGACCAAAAGTTTTTTGCGGTAAAAACAATTAAAATCATTTCCAAAGAAGCAGCCGAAAAGCTTCAAAATAAGAAAAATCTTTTGAAAACCAAAAAGAATGACTCAAACAATTAACCATTTGCAGGGAGGCCTCCACCAAAGAACTCCCTGCAACCCTTTTATTTATTCCACTCTTACACAATAGCAAAGTCCAATCCAACCTGCACCGCTTTTTAGCCTGCCCCAGCCAGCTTCTGAACCTTGTCCACTCTTAACCTCAACAATGGTAAACTTTCCATCTCCAGTATTTTCCCCGGTATACTCATAATTTGTTCCCGCACCGGTTCGAATTTTAAGTTCCGGATTTGTGACAGTTACAACGAATGGACAATCTTTATTTGTCATAGATTTTGGCGCATTCTTTGTCTTTTCCTCTTTTAATGCATCCAATTTCTTTTTCACGGCTTTTCGAAATTTGCTCATAGAATAATCAACACCAACTCCGCTCCACAAATGCTCCGGATCTGCGTGATTTGTGGCTATTCCTTTGGAATATCCCTCATGATGACTTACAATAACACCCTTTCCTAAAGGATTTAATGAATAATCAAGACACAACTTTGCAAAGAGACTCACTGCCGATTTATATGTGCGTTTTACCGCTTTTTGTGCATCTTCCTTATCTGTGCATTTTATTGTAGTTCCGCTGGTATATTTTATAGTTGCGGGCTCACACATTTCCACTCCAATATGGGTATTGTTTGCCGAACCGCCACTGTGCCATCCACGATAATTCCAAGGCAATGTCTGATATACCACGCCATCATTTGCATCAATAAACGCATGGACACAGGCGCGATTGTAACTCGAATCATTAAAAGTCTCAATAAAATTTCCTGCATTTGGCTGTGCCATTCCAACAGAATGTAACATCAAACCTTTCACTTGTATTTTTTTTCCCTCTTTGTAACAAGGGTTGTTTTTTACATAACTTTTTTTAATTTTCATATACTTCCTCCTCATGTAAACCCGAATGTTATTATGATTATATCAGAATTTAGCATGATAATTCCACCCTAACAGCGAAATGTTTGTATAACTCATGATTTAAAATTCAAATCTAACTCTCCATATTCCATTTTCACCGACATTTTATTGGCACCAGTTCCACCACTTGTATAATGCTCAGACTCAAACTCATCACCATCTATTGAAAACTCACATTCCGACCGAACATCCAATTGATAATCTTCTTTTTTACCATATACCGTCATATTCACGTCACCACAGTCAGACTCAATAGAAGTTTCTTTTGCATTTCCATTAAATGTAACATTCATATCTCCGTAATTTGATGCAATTTTTGATATACCGGCTTCACCTGTATACGTAACATGTATATCACCACTATTTGACAACATATCAGTTTCGCCACAATTGCCTCCAAAAGATACCTTACAATCACCATATTCCACATGAATCTTTGATTTTTCCACATCTTTAGCAAATGTTCCATTCAATTCTCCACAATCCAAAGTAATATCTGCACAATCTGTCTCCAATTCCTTAAAAGACACATCTCCAAAGCTTGATGTCACCGTAAATTGCTCAAATTTTTTCCCTTTTGGTATTGTCAACAAAACCTCACGATCATCCGACAAGCCACTACCCATACCAAACCATTCAATGTGAATACCAATGCCACTATTTTTTTCACAAGTTTCTTCTTTTATAATCGTAACCTTATCTTCATCAGAAATGGTTAATACATCATCATCCAGACAAGTATAGGTAATCTTAAATTCATCACCTTCCTCCAATTTAAGATCACTACAGTCAAGATTAAGTTCAATGGAAGCCGTATCTTCCAATGAATAATTTTTTACTACCATTTTCTGTTTGTCTTTCCCTGAACTTACTTCATGTTTCTGATAATCTACATGAAACAAAAGACTTCCACCATTTACCTTTCCAACCATAATACACACAATTCCCATAAATACGAAAACACATGAAATAATGATTGCTATCTTCTTTGATATTTTCATTCTATCTCCTCCTTATTACTTTCGTTCGAATTACGCGAATAATAAACATAACAAAACATTTACATACATCATAAAATCCCATACAGATAAGAGTGCCTAATCCAATTCCAAGCATGGAATATCCAAGCATAACAAATATCTGGGCACCGGAAGTCCAAAAAATCGCCGGAATAATTGCAATTCCCATGATAATTACACTAAAAATAGTAGCAAATACAGCGATTGCCAATGAAAACACAACAGCAATTACTGCAATGAACAATCCCAAACATAAAAATACAATAGGTAAAGTAATAGGCGCCGAAACAATTCCTGCCACTACAAGCCACAATCCCTTTGTCATGTTTTTCACGCCACCTTCTGACGTAATCTTTTGTGCCTGTTTATCCAAACTGTTTTCTATGATTCTTCTGGCAACTTCCTCAGGAGTTCCCACCACCGGAATTACATCATCTTCCGATCCTAGTCCTGCATCATCAATAAAGCTATCATAATACTGCATGGCATCTTCGTAATCTTCTTTTGGTATCCTCCTTAGTTTCGAGGATAAACTTCGCAAAAATGTCTGTTTATTCATCTTTCATTCCTCCATTTTCTAAATTTACATCTACCTGAATATTGGATACATTAATCAGTCGGTCCACATTTTCTTTATATATTTCCCATTCCTTCCGGTAAAAAGAAAGTCTTTCCTTTCCAACTTCCGTAATCCGATAATACCTCCGATTCCTACCCTGAAACGGAGAATCATATGTTTCCAGCAATTGTTCTTTCTGCAAACGACGAAGCACCGGATATAACGTAGACTCTGAAATATCCACTATCTGTCTCACGCTTTGAGTCAATGTATATCCATATGCATCCTCCTGATTCACAATACCTAACACGCACGCATCCAACAACGGTGCAGTAAGCTGATACGTCATAATTTCAACCTCCTTTGGACTAAAATGTTCTCTCGGAATCTCCTTTATACCATAATTTCAGCTATATTTTCCTTGGATTTTCTCCATTTCCTTGAGCAGGCTTCCGTTACTTTAGTAACTTGGAACCTGCCATGCGAAAACGTCCCA
>CADBNB010000176.1 GCA_902795895.1 uncultured Lachnospiraceae bacterium
AGAAAATCGAGAAAAAAGAAACTCCCTGCTTCCCCTCATGAATGAGGGGCTAGGGGAGTTGATGTGTCGGAGACACTTTGTTCTGTAGACAAATCAGAATTCATGCTTGCATGTAATTCAATTTGGATACGTGAAAACCTATTTCCACATCTGTATGAGCAAGTAGCCCTTTGAGTCGGATTGCCAATACAGAAGTAGCTGTGTTAGCAACAGCGTTTAAAGGTAAAAAATGAGAGGAGAGGGAATAATATGGAGAACAAGAAAGAAATATACAGAGCAGGATTGATGATAGGAGTTTTAACTTTTTTGGTAAATATCATCACTTTACCAATAGAAACAATGTTATTAGGTTTGGTTTCGTTACTTTTGAATTTTTGTAATAGAAAACATTATCGGGTAAAAACTGGAATTGTATTTACTTTAGTAGGAATGGGGATAAGTTTGGCGTACATTTTGTTTGCTGTTTATAAAATGAAATTTACAGGCGCAAATTACGATAATTATTGGTTTTTTAGAATGTTGAAAGTCAGCTGTTAACACAGCTGCCCGAATGAGCATGCACAATTTACGACCTAAGCAAAGACTGCGAGGTCAAAGCGAAAAAAAACCTTGCTAGGGGGGACTAGCAAGGTTATGAGGGGAGTATAAATAATTAATAAGGGGTTATATAGTGTGCGAATTAGAATTCTCTCTGAAGGGTGAACTCTATCGACAGTGATTATTATAGCTTAAAACTTCACAAAACGCAAATAAAATAAACTTGCCAAAATGCGAAAATTTTTGATTAAAAAGTACACGATTTATAATTTTTTCACTGATTAAAGAAAATAATGCACAATTGAAATAGGAGAATAAACACCTATTATGTCAAAAAGGTACATATAACAGTAAAAAAGGCAAAAAAATGATAAAAAAAACGAGTCAAAAGTTTTTTGTATAAAGTAATCTGCCCATATGCGGAATGAGTAGGATGGAGTTTAATTGCTACGTATCCTCGCGGAGTGTTTATCTAAGTCGAAGGTTGTAACATATATGATACTAAAAAGTTCAAGAAGGATAAAACATGCATATATTATAATAAATAGGATGAAACATGGTAGGGTGCCGACTATGAAAATAAATATAGTAGCAGTTTGGGAAATGGAAGAGTTAATACAAAAAGAAAAAGTTCATATTATTGATATTCGTTCTAAGGAGGAGTATAAACGGGGACATATACCAGGAGCCGTTTGTGCTCCTTTTGTTGATGGAAGACAAAAAATTAAATATAATAAAAATGATTTATATTTATTGTATTGTGACAAGGGGAATGCCAGTATGCAGCTTGCAAAGCGATTAGGAGAAATGGAGTACCGGGTTTGTACCTTATGTGGAGGGTATGAAGGGTATAAAGCGTGGAATAAAATGGTGAAAAAATAGTATCAGATTGTAACTGAAAAAATACGTTGCGAAGAATAATTGTGAAAAGGATAAATTAGGAAGAAAAGTCGGGGCATAATAAAGCGCAAAAAGAAAAGTCTGAAAGTATGATTTGAAACAGTAGCTCATATCAATACCGTTGAAAGTACGAATCGAAAAAGTGACTGGAAAAATTCATTGACGATAATGAAAATCTCATATAAGATTTATATGTGTTGTTTTTATAAATCATAGTATTCTTGTTTTAAAGTGTAAAGGTAGACGAGAAATGCGCATGATGAAACAACTATTGCACCTGTCGTTATAGTATATGATAGAAAGAGAAGAACATATGAAAGAATTTGAGTATATTGCGCCATGCCATTTTGGTTTGGAAGCTGTGTTAAAGAGAGAAATACAAGATCTTGGATATGAGATTGTTCAGGTGGAAGATGGAAAGGTTACGTTCAAAGGGGATGTTGCCGCAATTTGTCGAGCAAATATTTTTCTTAGAACCACAGAACGAATTCTAATAAAAATTGCAAAATTTAAGGCAACAACTTTTGATGAATTGTTTGAGAAAACAAAGGCAATTCCTTGGGAGGAATATATTCCGGAAGACGGTAAGTTCTGGGTGGCTAAGGCTACTTCTATTAAGAGTAAATTATTTAGTCCTTCAGATATTCAGTCTATCATGAAAAAAGCCATGGTTGATCGAATGAAACAAAAGTATAAAAAAGACTGGTTTTCAGAAGATGGAAGTGATTATCCAATTCGAGTTACCTTTATGAAGGATGAAGTAACTATTGGATTGGATACGTCAGGAGCATCGCTTCATAAGCGTGGATATCGTAAGTTGAGTAGTAAAGCTCCTATTACGGAAACTTTGGCTGCAGCTTTGATTATGCTTACTCCTTGGAATAAGGACCGAATTTTAGTGGATCCTTTCTGCGGTAGTGGAACGATTCCGATCGAGGCTGCCATGATTGGGGCAAATATTGCACCTGGTATGAACCGTGAGTTTTTGGCGGAAAATTGGAAGAATCTAATTCCTAAAAAGTGTTGGTATGATGCTATCGAAGAAGCAAACAATGCCATTAGGGAAGATGTGGAACTAAATATTCAGGGATATGATTTAGATGGCGAGATTGTTAAGGCTGCCAGAGAAAATGCGAAATTAGCCGGTGTGGATCAGTATATTCATTTTCAGCAGCGCGCTATGCAGGATTTAAGGCATCCAAAGAAATATGGATTTATTATAACAAATCCTCCATATGGAGAACGTTTGGAAGAGAAGGCGGATATGCCTGAATTATACAGACAAATTGGAGAAACATTTGAGGCACTTGATTCCTGGTCGTATTTTATTATTACAGGATATGAAGATGCGCAGAAGTATATTGGAAAACAGGCGACGAAAAACAGAAAAATATACAATGGTATGATGAAAACATATTTTTATCAGTATATGGGACCAAAGCCACCTAAGAGAAAAAAGGATGAGACACAAAATTGAAAAATAATTTTTTAAATACATTGATGATACAGTGTATATTGTTTGCCAGTGTATTATTTGGCTTTTGTATTTGGCATTCATTTTATGGAACACCTACCAAGATTGTAGAAAGTGCCAAGATGGTTGTAAAAAGTACAGAAAAAAGTATTATACAGGCTACTCCAAAAGTAGAATTATCGGATGAGGTAGTTCGAACCAATAATATTACAAAAAAATTGGGGAATAATTATATTAAAATAAAAAAGACGACTAATCAATTGTATCCTGCCAGCGTCAGGGAAATAGACGAAACAAAACAGGTCGAAATAGTTGTATTTCAAATGTCACAATTATTCATCGAAAATGACGGTATTTCTTTGATTAAAAATGGTAGACAAATAGATAATAATTCTTCTGAGGGTAAATTATTTCAGGAAAAAGTGCAGGTAACATTTGATGGGAAAAGTCAAATGGCAAATATTCTCATTGCTATGGATGATTATTATGGGTATATTCTCTATGAAGATGAGGATTATATTTATGTCGTGTATAAAGAACCGAAAGAGGTATATGACCGCATTATTGTACTTGATGCAGGTCATGGCGGGAAAGATGTTGGTTCAGAGGCTGTCTTTGGAGAATGGTACGAGAAAGACTATAATCTGGATATTGTGGAAAGAATAGTGAAGAACTGGAATTTAGATAATGGAAAAATATATCTGACAAGATGGGAGGATGACTTTTATTCTTTGTCGGATCGTGTTAAGTTTGCAAATTCGCTAAAGGCAGATTTGTTTGTCAGCGTGCATTGTAATAGTGCGGATGATTTTGATGGTACTGGCATTGAAGTGTTATATAAAAGTAATAGTCAAAAACAGAAGTCTAAAAAGCTGGCAAGGAAGTTTGTAAATGAATTACAGCAGTCTACCGGCTTAGTTAATCGCGGGGTGTTAGATGGAAATTCAATTTATATTATACACAATTCTAAAATGCCTACTGTTTTGCTGGAAATGGGATTTTTGACAGACAAAAAAGATTTGAAATATTTAGCGAAAGCTGAAAATCGGGAGACAATGGCAAAGACAGTATGCGATGTTTTGGCAAATGATTAGGAATATGAGACAAACGCTTCACGAGGATGCACAGGAATTTGCATAAGAGAATCTTGTAAATGCTTTTGATAAGAGCATTATAAGCTAGATACAGAAAACTTTGATGCAAAATTCTTAGTTCAGTAAAGTAAAAAGTGATAATCAGATTGGAGAAAACAGATGAAGATTATATTTGCAACGGGAAATCAGGGAAAAATGAAGGAAATCCGTGAAATAATGGCGGATTTAAATATGGATATTTTATCAATGAAGGAAGCAGGATGTGATGTTGACATTGATGAAAATGGAACAACCTTTGAAGAAAATGCATTGATTAAGGCAAGAGCGATAGCAAGTGTTATGACGGATGCTATAGTTTTGGCGGATGATTCCGGTCTTGAGGTGGATTATTTAAATAAAGAGCCTGGTGTACACTCTGCCCGATTTATGGGGGAAGATACATCCTATGACATTAAGAATAAAGCAATCATTGATAAGCTTGAGGGGGTGGAGGATAGTAAACGTACGGCACGTTTTGTTTGTGTCATTGCAGCGGTTTATCCGGATGGAACAGAAACAACGGTGCGTAAAACTATCGAAGGTCAGATTGGATACGAAATAAAAGGCGAAAATGGTTTTGGATATGATCCGATTTTTTATGTGCCGGAATTTGGCTGTACCACAGCAGAATTGACGATGGATCAGAAAAATAAAATTAGTCATAGAGGAAAGGCTTTAATGGCTGTTAAAGAAGAAATTCGAGGTAAGTTTTCATGAGAGTGTTTGTAGTGAGCGATACCCATGGCTCAAATGGATTTTTAAATAAAGCCCTAGAAGAAGCCGGACATGTTGATTATTTTCTTCATATGGGCGATTTAGAGGGCTCTGAGTATTTTATTGATGCGTTTGTGGAATGCCCTAAAAAAATGATTGCCGGAAACAATGATTTTTCTGCAGATTTTGAAGACGAACTGGAATTTGAATTAGAGGGACATCGTATTTTTATGACACATGGACACAGATATGGCGTATATGCCGGTGTAGAGCGCTTGTACATGGAAGGTGTGGAACGTGGAGCAGATATTATTCTGTTTGGACATACCCATCAGCCTTTTTTGGAGGAGATAAACGATACGTTGATCTTAAATCCAGGAAGTATAAGTCTTCCAAGACAAAAGGGGAGAAGACCGTCTTACGCCATTATGGATTTGAAGGAAAATGGTGAAGTCGAGGTCGAAGTAAAATATTTGTAGAGTTGTATAGATATTTTAATTACTTTTTTTAAAATACCGGACAGATAAATTTTAGACAGATAAGATTAGTTAGATAAAAATTAGATAGAATAGATAGATAAAAATGTCAGAAAAGTTCATTAAAAAAAAGAGTATATTTGTATAAAAAATATCAAAAATCCTGCAAACTTTAAAAAAAATCAAGCTGTAAAACCTAGTGTTTTCAAGGGATTTCACGTTTTCTAAAAAAAATAAAAAAAAGTTTCAAAAAAGTGTTGACTTTAGTTTGTAGGTGTTATATAATCATTCTTGCGTTGAGGCGTTGCCGGTGACTCGGTGATAACTTCGGGGTGTGGCTCAGCTTGGCTAGAGCGCTTGATTTGGGATCAAGAGGTCGCAGGTTCGAATCCTGTCACCCCGATTTATACGGTATGCGGGTGTAGTTCAATGGTAGAACACTAGCCTTCCAAGCTAGATACGTGG
>CADBNB010000177.1 GCA_902795895.1 uncultured Lachnospiraceae bacterium
ATTTGTTCTCTAGTCTATCTATTGTTCAATGACATGAGAATTGTATATATATATCCAACTTTAGCAACATGGGGTGGTGTTGAACGCATTTTAGTTGATAAAATGAATATGTTGGCACGCCTTTATAACTATGAAATATATGTATTAACATATAATCAAGGTGAACATGTTGTTCCTTTTCAACTTGATAATCGAGTCTGTCATATTGACTTGAAGGTACGTACCCATGCGAAGTATTCATATCGTGGATTTCGTCGTGTATGGGAAGGATTTCGTCGTCAGAATCTTCTACGTCAACGTCTTAGAGCGAAAATCGAGAGCATAGTTCCAGATGTTATTATTACAACAACTTCTGGAGAACTAGGTATGTTGTTGAAAATCAAGAAGTCCATTCCTTTAATTGTTGAGTCACATGGTGGATATGATCATTTAATCGATTTTCCTTTCACTACATGGTGGCATCGGCATTGCTTACGAAAGTGTCGCAAGTTATTACATAAAGCAAATGCGATTATTTCCTTAACTGAAAGTGATGCGCAAAAGTGGAAGAAGGATTATTCAAATATTTTTGTTATTCCCAATATTGCTCATCTAAATCCAACAGGCAGCTATAGTAATTGTACAAATAAACGTGCTATATTTGTTGGGCGTTTTGCTGAGCAAAAAGGTATTCCTGAATTACTGGCCGTTTGGAGGTTAGTACATGAAAGTTATCCTGATTGGCAATTAGACATGTATGGCGAAGGTAATCGCTGCTATTTCCCTCAAGAGGACATTGGAGTAATTATACACGAACCTACATCGGATATTTTCAATCAATATGTAGTTAGTTCTATGCTAATTCTTACCTCTCGTTGGGAACCTTTCGGGCTGGTCATCCCGGAGGCAATGAGTTGTGGCTTGCCCGTTGTCTCTTTTGAGGGTGATGGACCTTCTAGCATTATTACGGATGGTCATGACGGTTTTGTAATTGGAAAGCGTAGTATAGAGAGGATGGCTAATCGTATTTGTTTTTTAATTGCAAAACAAGAATTGCGTCAGCAAATGGGTCAAAATGCAATAGTAAGCTCGCAACGATATACAGCAGAGAATATTATGCCGAAGTGGAAAAAACTATTCGAATCGTTAGTAAATGAGTGAATTATGGGATATTGGTATGATAAATACATGACAATTTATGAGAAGCCTTTTAATGAGGTTTCACAAAATACTATTGATGCCATTCGCAATCAACTTGAAGCCCAGCAAAATACAGAACCGTTAGTGTCTGTAGTAGTCATTTCTTATAATGAGGAACGACGATTGGCTGCCTGCCTTTGGTCTTTAAGTGAGTTTAATACTCAATATCCCCTAGAAATTCTGGGTGTTAATAATAATTCCAACGATCATACAGAGGATGTATATAAGTCTTTAGGGTTACCTTATTTCAACGAGGCGAGGCAGAGTCCAGGTTATGCACGTTTATGCGGATTGCGTCATGCACGAGGCAAATATCATTTTTTTATTGATGCAGATACTTTCTATCCTTCATGTTATGTTGATAAGATGATGGAGAAGTTGTTACAGCCTGGTATATCGTGTGTTGGTACATTTTGGAGTTTTTATCCTGACAAACGGCATTCGCGTTTCAGCCTTTTCTGTTTTGAATTGGTTCGTGATATTTTCCTATGGATTCAACATTTCAAGCGACCGGAACTGAATATTCGTGGTATGACTTTCGCTTTTAATGCCGACTATGCTCGTCAGTGCACTATTCGAACTGATATTCGTAGAGGTGAAGATGGTTCTTTGGCTTTATCGCTTAAAAAGTATGGAAAGATAGCATTCCTTTATAATCGCAAAGCACGACCAGTTACTGGCTATGGCACAATTGGCAATCATTCGATGTGGAATAGTTTTATTGATCATGTTAAGTTTCAAATGAAGGATATTACTCGCATTTTTCATTCAACTGATTATTATAAAGATTCAGAAGATAATTTGATGAAGAAGTGATTGACGTTTCAATTATTATTCCCGTATATGGCGTTGAAAAATATATTCGACGTTGTTTAGAGTCTGTTATCTCTCAAGAATGTGATTCTGTGCAAATTGAATGTATCATCGTTGATGATTGTTCACCTGATGGAAGTTTGAGCATTATAGAACAAATGCAGTTAGGCTATCAGGGGCTTATTGAGTTTCAAATTGTAAAGCACCAATGTAATCGTGGCTTGTCTGCAGCTCGGAATACTGGGTTAAAGGCAGCAAAAGGTGATAATATCCTATTCCTTGATTCGGATGATTATTTATTGCCACATGCGATAGAATGTCTTGTTGACTCTAAAAGGAATAATCCTGAAGCTGATGTCGTGATGGGAAATATGTTCAATAGTTACCAAGGAAAGGCTGCAATACCTGAAGGTGGGAAAGAAGTTTTACTGAAAGGAAGAGAAAAAATTAGCCGTGGATTATCTATTATTACAGCGTGGAATAAATTAGTTAATCGCCAATTCTTGCTAGATAATGATCTTTTCTTTATAGAAGGTATTATGTTTGAGGATATTCCATGGACATATGATTTGCTGTCTCATGTAGATTCACTTTTAATTTTGCCAACTATTACATATTATTATGAATATAATGAAACTTCTATTATGAATACCATACAAGACAGGCCAGATCAAGCTGCCAAAAGTTGGGCAAAAATTGTTCGCCATTATCTGGATCATCCATATCCAAGTCTATATGTTGAACAAAGGCAGTTTGTATTGGGCTTTTTATTAAATGCTATTGATATATGCAATAAATGTACCATTTGTGAGGATACTCATCGCTTTGTTAGTGATGTGAAAAAGCAAATGCTGTCTTCAACATTAAAAGATGGAAGAATTATGATGGGTCTATATATGTACTTAATTCTTGATCTTTTTCATGGAGTTTTCCAATTTAGGTTTTTCCGAACCCATTATGATAAAATAAATAGCATAGTAACTCAGTTTTTTAGATTGACCAGTGTATTTCACAAATAATGGTTTTAAATAATATTTAAAGCCTTGAAGAAATCTTCGGCATACCGTTGCTCGTTATAGTATTTTGAGTGGGAGAGGGAGGCCGCTCCCATTTGTTTACGCTTTTTGGGATGCTCATAGAGATCAAGGATAGACGCAGTCAGATTGTCGATGAATTGCTCGTCTGTATTGAGCAAAATGGCGTTCTCCTCCGTCACTTCTTCTGGAATGCCACCTCTACGAGTGGTAATAATAGGTAATCCCATTGCTTGTGCTTCGAGAACGGTATTTGGGCATGGGTCATCCCAAAGTGACGGAATAACAGCAATATCAGACATTTTTATATATTGAGGCATCTGTTTATATGGAATGAATCCAGTAAAGAATATTCGGTCTTTAATGATTGATGCTTGTTGCTTTAGAGCCCTTACGAAGTCATCTTCATTGGCAGTGTCTCCATAAAAAGGACTGCCAATGATTAACAGCTTGATGTCGGAATTGTTTTTAAGACGAATCATTGCTTCAATCAGTTCTGACACACCTTTTTCTTTGGTTATTCTTCCACTGAATACCATAACAAAATCATCATCCGACAACCCTAACTGTTGGCGAGAAATGGTGGCCTCTATATTGGGAGAAAAAGCATTAAGATCGATGCCATTTAATATGGTAAAGCATTTGTCGTCGTTTGCGTTGATGGTACGAACGCAACTAGAGATGTAATCCGAAACAGTGAGGATACGTGATGCTTTATTGTAGATGTCCTGATAACCTTTTGTTTGGTTGTTAAGCAGGTCATTATGGAGATATACAAATAGTCTTGTGTTATTCGGAACGTTCATGTTGACAGCATAGCCAGGACGGTTGTCTAGCAATATGATGTCATAATGCTCTTTGTCTAGTAGTTTCCAAGCCTTACGGAAATAGTATTCTATTGTGCGATGATAATACCCTACTCCGTGAA
>CADBNB010000178.1 GCA_902795895.1 uncultured Lachnospiraceae bacterium
CAAAATCTCTCACACGCTTTAGCAATCGATTGGAAAGTCTTGGGGTTCCTCTGGAACGTCTGGCAATTTCCGTAGCACCATCTGTCTCAATTTCCGTATCAAAGAGCTTTGCAGAACGCTCAACAATCTTTTCCAGTTCATCTACCTCATAGTACTGCAAACGCTCCACGACTCCAAAACGGTCTCTTAAAGGCGCCGAAAGCATACCAACTCTCGTGGTAGCTCCAACCAATGTAAACTTCGGCAAATCAAGTCTTATTGACCTTGCAGCAGTATCTTTTCCAATGACCACATCGATGGAATAATCCTCCATAGCAGGGTATAATACTTCCTCCACCTGTCTATTCAGGCGATGTATTTCGTCTACGAAAAGCACATCCCCTTCCTGCAAATTATTAAGAATTGCCGCCATCTCACCTGGTTTCTCAATGGCAGGACCTGAAGTAATCTTAATATTTACATCCATTTCATTGGCAATAATGGTAGCAAGGGTGGTCTTTCCAAGCCCTGGTGGTCCGTAAAACAACACATGATCTAGTGCTTCTCCTCGCATCTTTGCTGCATCCATGTATACCTTTAATTTACTTTTTATTTTTTCCTGACCAACATAATCTGACAACAGTTTCGGTCTCAAGGTATTTTCTAACTTATGATCTTCCTGTTGAAGTTCTGTTGTTATTACTCGTTTCATCCTACTTTTCCCTTCTTCATAAAGAATTTCTTAGGCTTCCATCCCAAATCACACAAAGCAATCTTTTACAACCGATAATTATAAATGCTTCAATGCCGCTTTCAGCAAAGTCTCTACATCCATATCCTTTGCACCGTCCACTTTTCGAATAGCCTTTAAAGCCTCTGTCTGGCTATATCCCAAAGCAACCAATGCTTCCGAAGCATCTTGTCGAACCTGCTGTAAACTGTCTGTATTCTTCTCTGACATAGCTTCTAAGCGTTCTTCGAAAGCATCTTCTAATTTCACCTTGTCTTTTAATTCCAACACAGTCTTTTCTGCTGTCTTCTTTCCAATCCCCGGTGCAGTGGCAATGGTTTTTGCATCTCCGGATAATATAGCAAATTTAAGGTCATTGGCATCCAGCACCGAAAGCACTCCCAATGCACCTTTTGGACCAATTCCACTTACCGTAATCAAAAGTTTAAACATATCAAGATCACTTTTCCGAAGAAAACCAAACAACTGCATAACATCCTCCCTCACATGAAGATACGTATGCAATTTAATCAGTTCACCCTCAGCCACAATTGTTGGCACATTGGCAGGAGTATACACAAGATACCCTATTCCCTGCTGTTCTAACACAACATAATCTTTTCCTGTCTCTGCCACCATTCCATTGATAAACGCAATCATTATTTTCTCCTTCTCTTTCAAAACTGCCTAAAACAATGTAGAAAACGCATTGATAAATGCCTGTTTCATCTTCATTCCCAGTGGTCGTTTCACCCACTCTTCATATGACATTTCCACACATTCCTTAAATGTTTCATCAAAATCTTTTTTTATAACATCCACCGTATCCTGATTCCAGATGCACATTCCATTTTCATAATGAAGATAAAAACTTCGATAATCCATATTGATACTTCCTACAATCGCACTATTCTCATTTAGAATACATTTTGCATGAATAAATCCAGGCTTGTATTCAAAAATTCGCACGCCATTTTTCAGCAAATATCCATAATTGTAGTTCGTCAAAAGCTTCACCGTCTTTTTGTCCGGAATAAAAGGTGTAATAATTCTTACATCCACTCCACTTTTTGCCGCAGTAATCAACGCATCCTGCATATCTTTTTCAATAACAAGGTAAGGCGTCATAATATATAAATACTGACTGGCATAATGCATCATCTGCCCATAAACAGTTTCGATTGGATTGTCCGGATTGTTTAAAGGACCATCCGTCACAAACTGACAAAATACGTCATTTTCAGGGAATGTCCGCTCTGTTCTGTATTTATCATAATCCATGCAAACTTTTTCCATCGCCACTTCCCACATCTGCAGGAAAGCAACCGTCATCCACCAGACACTCTCACCCTCCACGCGGATTCCGGTATCCTTCCAGACGCCAAAACGTTTCACGAGATTTGCATATTCATCTGCAATATTTACACCACCCGTATATCCAATCTCACCGTCAATCACCAATATCTTTTGATGGGTACGATAATTCATATACAATTTATCCGTATATCGGTGAATCGGATTAAAGACTGCTACTTGAAAACCTTCTTTCCTAAGTTTGGAAGCAAAGGTTTTATCCGTGCGAAGCATGGCACCAAAATCATCATACAAAAATAAAATTTCCACGCCTTCTTTTATCTTTTTCAGACAAACCTTGTGTATCGCATCCCACAAAGCACCTTCTGCCACAATAAAAAAATCTATCATAATGTATTTTCGAGCACGCTCTAAATCCACAATCACACGTTCAAACAAATCTTCTCCCATGGAAAAGTAATCAATACGATTGTTTTTCGAAAGAGGAAACCCCTCAAATTCCAGAAAATGATTGATACGATTTGAACTTTTATACAAGGAAGAAAATCTTTCCCAGTTTTTTGCACTAAACTGCTTGTAAGTCTCCCCGTGTTCCATGATTTTCAACAATTTCTTGTCAACTTTTCTCTCTCTGGTGGTATCTCCCCACAGTAAAAACATCACTTCTCCCGCCAATGGAAGTACCATACAGATGCTAATCCAAGCCACCTTATACGCAGGACTTCGCAAGTCATTGATAAGAATCAAACAAACCCACAAACTGGCAATCTCCAAAATCACATAAAAATAAACGGTATATCGATTAAGCCAAAAAGGCAAAGCAATGATTACACCAATTTCTATTAGGATAAACAAAGCAACAACCAAACCACGCATAAATCCGCTAAGGTTATTCTTAACACGACCTGACATTCTTGCAAAGATTTTTTTCTCGATTGTTTCCGGTTCGTTCCAATATTTTGATTTTTCTTTTTCCAAAGAATCACCACCTTGTTACTATTGTACCACAAAAAGTCAAAAAAACAAATGTTCGTTTTTTATTTTCAAAAAGAGGATTGAATTTTCAAAAATCCAATCCTCTTTCTAAGAACATATCGTTTTTCCTGCAACTCTATTTCAATTTAAATTTAACAGTCTTAACATTTCCAGCCTTATCAACCGCTTTCAATGTATATGAACCTTTCTTAGTCACTTTTTTACCCGAAGTAAATTTCTTTCCATTCAGTGTAATTTTCTTTAAACCATACTTGTCTTTTACTTTTACTGCAACAGCTTTTTTATATGTTTTTCCATTCTTTACACCACTTACAGATGGAGCTGTCTTATCATATACAATACTTGTTGAAGTTGAATTTCCAGCAAAGTCATATACCGTAATTGTGTTTTTTCCTTCTTCTACTGCCAATGCAACATCAAATGCTTTGCCTCCCATTGGGCTACCATTTACAACAACATTAGCAAGACCTGAACCATCATCCTTAGCATTCACTTTAACTTTGTTATAGTAATTACCATTTTTAAGGTTCGTAATTTGTGGTGCAGTGGCATCATTCTCAATGATACTATTTTCCGATGTTTCTGTATAATATGAAATATTATTTGATGAAAGGTCAGCTAAATTCTTAACACCAAATGACCAACTAGCTGTATTTCCCTCTATTTTACCTGCATTACTATGGGTAATTGCATTTGGAAATGTAATGGACAAATCTACTGAAACACCATCAATCATGCTTTGTAAATCCGCTGCCGATATTCCTAAATAATTTCCTATCATCATAAGTGACAAAGGATTTGTCAATGCATCTGGTGAAATCGTTTCTGTAAATGAATCATCAATATAATACGAAAAATATGCATGATCTTTTGAAATATCAGCTCCTATACCGTCAGCTGCCAACTCTTTCTCTAATTCTTCGTAGCTTTTCGTTGCAGATTTCTGTTTATGATAATACTCTACACCATCTTTTGTGATAACTTCATAATCAGCCATAATACTGTCAACTGACAGTTGGTATGAATTTAGATACTCACTTTTTGATAGTTTATCAATCATCAAATCTGCCTTACTCTTTTCGATATATTCCTCCGTAACATAACTGACTGTGCCATCTTCATTTACGCTAAAAACATCGTTACTTTTCGCACAAGAAGAACATAATATCGATGTAGATAACACACACATTGCTAAACCCAAACCTAATTTTTTATTCATAATAACCTCCTTAACCACTTAACAAACATATGTACGACTATATTTTAGCATTTATCTCATACAATATCAATAGTTTCCATATATTCATCAAATTTTTTTCTTTTTATCAGTTTCTTTTTTGTTCCAACCTGTAACAAAAATGGGCAATCTCTTCTTTGCAGCATTGCGTACAGTTTATCCCTCCCGATATTACTGTATTCTGCCGCTTCCATGATTGTGAAATTCTACTTTCTCCGAATTGGTACTTCCATTTTCGCATCCTTCGCCATAGTTCTCCTCCGTATTGAAATAAATTTTATTCTTATACATTAAATTCCATCCTGTGAAATATGGTCACTTCCACCCCACATTAAGAGCACTCTCATTCCCATTTTTTAGTAATCATTCAAACACATGAACAATTGCATTATCTTAATTCATGTATTTCTTTCTCAAGAATTTTTAAATAACTCAAAATTTCATCAAATGCCGGTGCCTTTCCATAAAACATATTTGACATCGAACTATAATCCACTCTGAGCGCTGGCAATATATCATCTGCTGGACTAAGACGTACTTCTTTTAATGTTGCCGTTTCATAATGTGCATTCCTTGCATAATAAAACTTTTGCTTAAATACAACGTCCCTCTCCAACAATTCTTTCCTGTCGAAAGCTGATTTCTTTACTTCAGAGTTACCTAAACAGTACACATCATATAGATGTCTGGCATATCTTAACGGAAGCGTTTTTCCTTCTGGAAAATTTGCAATTTTATGTAATATCGTTATTTTCTCCCAAAAAGTTCTTTCCACATCAATTGTTAATATTTTCGTACTTTTATGCTCAAATAATCTTCCATATTCAGTAGCAGCAAAGGGAGTGATTTCTGTTATATGTGATGGCATCCACTCTGCAAGCGGACCAATTTCTAATCTCACATGTGGAACAATATACTCCGTTTCAAAAATTTGAGGATAAATAAAATTTACAACCATTTCATCATTAGAATCAACTTCCATCCATTCCCCTATTCCTAATTTTTCAGAAAGTTCTTTGTTTAATTTTGGTACAAGGCTCTCCCTATAAAACTGAGCCGCTTCCTTATTTATCTGTTTATTATAATTATTCTGCTTTGTTTTTGAACGCTCCTCCCATGGATCAGATTCATCCTTAATAATTTTTCTCCAATCAAGAATCAAATCTATATCTTCCGAAAAACGCTCAATAACATGGTATGCTTTGGATAAACTTGTTCCACCTTTAAACACAAAAGCATCATTATATTCACAATCATTAAAAAGATGATCTAACATAAAGCATACCCAAAAATCCTTTTCAATCACCTCAGGTCTCATGCTCATTTTTATTGCAGTAGCCTGAAACAACTCCTGCCTCTCGTCATTTGTTAATCTAGCAACTTTTTTCATATATCAAGTACAAACCTTTCTTATTATTTCATATATCCATTCACTGCATGTTGTAGCTTCCTTTATAATTATTTCTTTCTCGCTTTGAGGTAATCTGTTTTGTAGTTGTCGAATAACATTATCGTCAATACGTTCTTTTCCTAATGCCCTGATTGCTTCAACAACTAATACCGTTTGTTCTGATAACAGTGAGATTTCCCTATTCGTCTTATGTTTGAATTTCAGTTGTATATTCGCCCAGCTAAAAACTCTATATGGTCCATCACTAACATATGACCATACAGTAGGAACCTGTGTTGTTAATCCCAACTTATTCAATGCAATATCTCCACATGGTGCTATTGTCCAATGATAATGCCTAGCCAATGCATACGCTACTGTTTCTGGATTAGTCGGTAAATACTCTTCCAACAAATTACTGTACCTTGGCTTTTCATACACACCATCAAATACTCGCCTTATCAATCCCTCATCGGCACATCTACTCAGGCATTTTCTAATAGTTGTTATGCTTGATATATCTACAAAATCCGATGTCATCAGGATCTCGCTACTATCCATGTCTTCTATTCTATTTCTTATTTGTTCAATTATTGACATCGAATCACCTCCATATTTGTCACGATTATTATATACTTTTCGTGACAAATAGTCAACACAAAGCACTACGCACACCTTCATCATTTATATACTATCCCAGATAAAACAATACTTTATCTACAGTTCAAAAGACAGGTTCCAAAACCTGCCTTCTCTGTAAATTACTATGTAAAATTCTGTCGAGCATTCTTTCCTCGTTCCTGCCATATATTCATCTGCTAAATCAACAAACAACCTTTCATGCTGCACCATTAATCCTTATTCAGAACCAACAGCATATCAAGTACCACTTTCACGCCTTCTTCTGGTGTATTCGGAAGTAGCATTGTAATCTTTTGTATCATATCATTTCCATCCATTGTTTCCTTTTCTCTTCCAAAATAAAGGTAATCCGTCGAACAATGAAAAAAATTACAGATAGTCACAATAAGATCCGGTCCCAATGGTGTTTTTCCA
>CADBNB010000179.1 GCA_902795895.1 uncultured Lachnospiraceae bacterium
CTTCTTCCATATCTTCCCCTATTTCAAAGGTTGCTAAAAAATGTTTATCATTCATAGCTTCAGGCATCTTTTTAAACATTTCTTCATAAAACTTACTCGCTGGATTTGCAAGTAAAGCCAAATGAGGTTCAAATTTATAAACCTGTTCATCAATACCAGATACATCTTGAATATAAGGTGGATTAGACACTAAAACATCTAATTTAATGCCTCTTTCAATATAAGGATCAAGCATATTACCTTGATATATTTGGATATTTAAATTATTTAAATTGTCTTTTGCCACTTCGATTGCTTTTTCGGAAATATCAGAAGCTACAACAGTAGAACCTTTAAATTGTCTTTTTAAAGCACCTGCGATACATCCACTACCGGTAGCAACATCAGCGAGAATAAAATCCTCTTCGCCATTAAATAATCTTTTAATATAAAGCGTTGTTTCTATAACAAGTTGCTCAGTTTCTTGTCTTGGAATTAATACATTAGGATTAACTTTATATCTTTCGCCTAAAAAATAAGCATAACCTAGCACATATTGTAATGGTTCTCCTGAAGCTACTTTTTCCTTGTTTTGCTGGAGTTTTGCAAGGTTTTTTACTTCATCATTAAAACGAGTATATAAAGTCATACGCGAATCAAATTCATTCGCGTCGACTAACAGATCAATGATTGTAGATTTATTTAAATACTTATTATTTTCTTTTAAAAATTGAAAATAAATTTCACGATTTGTGGGCATTTTATTCTCCCGCCATTTTGCTTGATTGATCGTAATGGATTAAAGCATCAATAATTTCATCTAATTCACCTTCAATAACTCTATCCAATTTTTGAATAGTGAAACCTATACGGTGATCAGTGACACGGTTTTGTGGATAGTTGTAAGTTCTAATCTTTTCTGAACGTTCACCTGTACCGATTTTTAATTTTCTTTCATTGCCAATTGCTTCTTGTTGTTCTGCTAGTTTATTTGCATACATTTTGGCACGGAGCATTTGCATAGCAATTTCTCTATTTTGAATTTGCGATTTTTCGGTTTGGCAAGCAACAACGGTACCTGTAGGAATATGGGTAATTCTGACAGCTGATTCCGTTTTGTTAACGTTTTGGCCACCAGCACCTTGAGAATGATAGGTATCGACTTGTAAATCATTTGGGTTGATTTCAATATCAATTTCTTCAGCTTCAGGCATTACTAAAACAGTAGCGGTTGAGGTATGAATTCTACCACTAGCTTCAGTCTTCGGAACGCGTTGCACACGATGAGCGCCACTTTCGAATTTGAGTTTGGAATAGACTCTTTTTCCTTTAATCATAAAAGAAATAGAAGCGAAGCCACCGGCTTCTGATGGATTCTCATCCATTAATTGTATTTTCCAGCCTTGAGCTTCAGCGTAACGGGTGTACATGCGGAATAAATCACCAGCAAAAATATTGGCTTCATCTCCGCCAACAGCTCCTCTAATTTCCACGATAATATTTTTCTCATCGTTAGGATCTTTAGGTAATAAAAGTTCAGTTAATTCAGCTTCCAAAGACTCTTGTTCAGTTTCTAAGCGTTTTACTTCTTCTTTACCCATTTCAGCAATTTCAGGATCGCTATCTTGAGCCATCTCTTTTGCGCCGATAATATCTTCTTCGTTTTTAATGTATTTTTGATATGCTTCAACTTGAGGTTCTAAGATACTTCTTTCTTTAGAAATTTCACGAAAATGAGAAATATCTTTCATGATATCTTCACTAACAAGTTCTTTATCAATGTCTACTAAACGTTTGCAAGCTACTTCTAGCCTATTTCTCATACTTTCATCCATAAAATAACCTCTATAAGCGTTTGATATTGTATCATAACCTCACCCACGATAAAAAGAGGCATTAACTTTTTCTGTTAATATTAATATTAATTCTTTAATGGGACTGTTAGTTTGTGTATAATCAATCTAGGTGATTATAAATGGCATATAAAGCTTTATATCGTACGTATCGACCAACTAAATTTGAAGAGGTTGCCGGACAGCAACATATCGTTAAAACATTAAAGAATGCTTTGCAAACAGGAAAGATTGCTCATGCATATCTTTTTGCTGGTCCTCGTGGAACCGGAAAAACAACGATGGCCAAACTGCTCGCAAAAGCACTTAACTGTGAACACGGTATTGGTTGTCAATGTAATGAATGTAAAAACTGTGTTGCAATCAACGAAGGAACTCATCCTGATGTTTTAGAATTAGACGCAGCAAGTAATAATGGTGTTGATGAGATTAGAGAATTGATTGATAAGGTAAAATACGGAACTATTTTAGGAAGATACAAAGTCTACATCATCGATGAAGTCCATATGTTGTCCGCAGGTGCTTTTAATGCGTTATTAAAAACATTAGAAGAACCACCAGAACATGTCATCTTTATTCTCGCCACTACTGAACCACACAAGATTCTTCCAACTATCTTATCTAGATGTCAAAGATATGATTTTAGCAAAGTCAGTGAAAACGATATTAAAGATAGAATTAAAGTTGTTTTAGAAAAAGAACACATCACATATAACGAAGATGCAATTAACTTAATTATTTCCTTAGCTGATGGTGGAATGCGTGATGCTTTGTCAATCTTAGATCAAGTACTCGCTTATTCTGGTGATACATTAAATGAACAAGATGTCTTAGAAATCTTCTCTTTGGAGTCTAAAGAAGAAAAAATTCAATTATTGAAATCTATTGCTACAGGAGATACTCCGGATGTCCTTAAAAGATTAAAAAAGTACATCGAAAAAGGCACAGATATTAAACGATTAACGGGGGATTTGCTGTTAATTTTGAAAGATTTACTAATTTATCAAGTGAGCAATACCTATTCATTCTCTGAAGTATTAAAAGATGAAGATATCGATGAATTAAGGAAGTTAATGAATCAAAAAGAAATAACTGAAATGATTGATGCTTTAATGAATACCCTAAAGGATTATAAAAATGTTAATGATATCAATCCACTATTCGAAGTTGCTTTATTAAAACTTTCATCCATTGGAAAAACAACTTCTAATGTAAAAGATTTAAGTCCTCTTAGATATGAAACACCAGTGAAAAATACTCCAGGGAACACGATTGAAGTTCCACCTGCGCCTGCACCTAAAGTAGAGCAAGTTAAAATGGAAGAAAAGGTTGAAGAAGCTATTGAACTATTCCCAGAAGAGACAAAAGAAGAACCAGTTGTTTCTGTTGAAACACCAATTACATTAAATGAAAATGTTATCTATATTAACGGCACTGAAAAAGATGATTGCTTTGCAATAGATGATAACACGATGATTGATGTGATGGTCATAAGTAAAAAAGACATCAAAAACAACATGTTAGAAAACTGGAAGCTTTTGAAAAGATTAATGACTCATCCTTCCTTAGGTAAAGCCGCCACAATGTTAATAGATGGAAGGCCGTTAGTGGTTTCAAACAAGATACTAATTCTTGAATATCAATCTAACAAAATTGTCGAAAAGATGAATACAAAAGAGATTCAATCTGATTTACAAAATGTCATCCAAAACACTTTTGGAAATAAAATGTTTGTTTATGCAGTCAATAGAGCGGAATCTGTTAGACTACAACAAAAATATATGAACTTGTTACAACTTGGTAAATTACCAAAAGCTGCAACAGTACAAATTGATTTAATAGGAGATTAATTATATGAACATGCAACAAATGATGGCACAAGCCCAAAAAATGCAACGTGAATTACGCAAAGCCATGGAAGCTTTAGCGCAACAAGAATTTGTGTCCAACAAAGGTGGTTTAGTTACCGTTACTTTACTCGGAAACAAATCTGTAAAATCTATCGTTATTGACAAAGATGCCTTCGATCCAGAAAACAAAGAAATGATTGAAGCTACAATTGTCTTAGCAATTAACGAACTTTCTGCTCAAATCAAAAAAGCAGAAGAAGACATCAACGAACGTATTACTGGTTCCCGTGGTGGTTTCCAAGGATTCTAATGGAAAAATTAAAAGCTTTACAAAGATTAGAAGAATCATTAGCAAAACTTCCTAGTGTCGGCAAAAAGAGTGCTGAAAGAATGGCATATGCAATGCTTGAAATGGAAGAAGAAGACTTAAAAGAATTTGCTGATGCTGTTTCTTCTTTAAAATCATCAATTCATATTTGTCCAAAATGTGGAAATTTTACTGATGAAGATTTTTGCTATATTTGTAAAGACGAGAGCAGAGATAAAACTACCTTAATGGTGGTTTCATCACCTAAAGATGTC